>NZ_JAMOKH010000032.1:0-75367 GCF_023656585.1 Bacteroides sp. B1-V-101
ACTTGATAAATACTCACGAATATAAGACATTCGTTCATCATCACTGTAATAGTTGTACTTCTTTTTCGAATATTTCATCTTTATTTTCGATTTTTGAAGTGTCAACTTATTCAGTACACTACACATTCATATACAATTAAATAGTCATATCACGTTTATGTCTATTGGAGACATGAAGAGAGATTAGAGTGTACTTACAAATTTATTACGTCCTGTTCGAACCGATCTTTATCTCCGGCAGCTTTATTGCGCATTCTGCTCCGGTAATTATAGATCGTAGCCAAAGAATAACCCAGAAAATGAGCAATCTTGTTACTATCCACTACTCCTAAACGAATAAGGGCAAAGATCCGGAGTTCCGTTGTCAGCAGTTCGTCCGATTTTGGATAGACTCTTGCTTCTTCTACCAGCAGATTATTAAAAGAAGTAATAAAGTGGGGAAACAGTTTAAGGAATGACTTATCAAATTCGTTATAAAATTCATTCCGTTCGTCCCGGATAAACTGTTCGGACTTGATTGCTTTAAACAACTCGTCGATACGTGACGACATGGCAAGTTTGGCCAGAGAGCGGCGATAAGTTTCCAGTTTATCTAGATAATTGACGCATCTGTCCAGATAACGGGCAATATATACTTCCTTTATCTTTCCGGTCTGTTCCAATTCTTTGTTGACCGCAGACATTTGCTTGTTGGCCAAGCTTAGATTCCGACGCATGACGGATATCTTCTTCATCCAACGATACAGATAGAAAATAGCAATGAGGAGAAACAGCGACAACAGACTGACACTAATTAACATGGCACGGGAAACGGCCCGTTCTCTCTCTTCTTTCAGTTTATAAGCCTTATCAATAATCGGGAAAAACTCTGTCACTTCCATAAATCGCAAACGGGCATTACATGCTACAGCATCTTCCATCGAACAACTCAGATATTTGTAAGCACGGTCAATATCCCCTAATTCATACATCAGATGTGCGAGTTTCTGCAAGGAAGCATACTCCCGGACGGAAGATTCCAAGTCTGCAATAGCAGTCAGTATCAAATAATAAACTTCTTTCTCAACGTCTTTCTTCATGCTATATGCTTCGGAAAGGGTATAATAGATATATACTTTCTGACGTTCGTCTTCCATATCTTTCAGTGCATCGTTCAGCATGCCGATAGCCGTATCAGCCTTTCCGGTCACGATACATCTTTCCGCCAGAACAATTGTTTTATTTTCTTCCGGAGGCATGGCGGCGATAATGGAATCTCTGTACAAATCGGTCTTTTTCAGGTATTTTTCTTTTTCGGTTTTGTTTGTCGTATAATCAGCGAGCCAGCCGTAGCAGGCGCGATAGGTCTGGTAATAAGAAAGCAAAGTCCATTCATTCAGTTTTTTAGGATCAATCTTCTCCAATTGTTCCATAGCTTCGATGTACATGCCCATTACACCCATTACCGTAGCACGGTTAATGATAATCTCATACTCCAGTTCCGGACGGTTTAATTGGGGCAATATCTCCATCTCACGGTTAATGTAATGAAGTGCCGAATCCGCTTGATAATGAAGGTAAGCGCCAAAGAGCGAGGCATACAACTCATATTTCCGGGCAGGATCGGTGGAATGGGCAAGTTGTACTTTTAAATCAGTAATGTCTTTTTCTCTCCGTATCTGATAAGTTTCCTTCTTACTTATAATGTCATCCAGTTTTTTAAGGGCCGCCTTATTTATATCCGTATGCTTTGCGGACAAGGAAAGAGGATAAACAAAAAGAAGAAACAAAAGATAATAGGTTAGATTTCTCATAAGGTGCTTTTTTAAGATGTGACAAATATAATGATTATAGTAATAAAAACGAAAAATATCGCCATAACAATTTTCATTTTCACTTGTATTTTTCGACAGAGGCAATAACGATAAAAAGCTTATTATCAACAGCCTATTCAAAACAAATATTTATATTTTCTTTCTAACTGCCATACGGCATACCCGATTCGCCTACATTTGCATCATCGGTTCCCCCGAACAAATTTTAAAAATCTAGTTACCATGAAAAGGAATTTATTATTCATTATCTTACTATTATTATTACCCGGTTTTCACCAGGTATTCGCAGCAAGCACTATAAAGAAAGTAGCCCCGACCTTTTGGTGGGCAGGAATGAAGAATCCCGAATTGCAGATACTATTATATGGTGACCGCATATCGTCCGCAGACGTCAGTCTTTCTGCCGATGATATCACGCTGCAAGAAGTGGTGAAGCAGGAGAATCCTAATTATCTGGTTCTGTATTTAGACCTTTCGAAGGCTGCTCCACAGAACTTTGACATTATCCTGAAACAAGGCAAAAAGCAAACCAAAATCCCTTACGAGCTTAAACAGCGCCGGCCGAATGCTTCGGCAGTAGAAGGTTTTGATTCGAGCGACGTGCTTTATCTCATTATGCCGGACCGTTTCGCCAATGGCGACCCCTCCAACGACATCATTCCCGGAATGCTGGAAGGAAATGTAGACCGTAATGAGCCTTTCGCACGTCATGGCGGCGACTTGAAAGGAATAGAGAATCATCTGGATTACATAGCAGACCTCGGAGTCACCAGTATATGGCTCAACCCGATTCAGGAAAATGACATGAAAGAAGGATCATATCACGGTTATGCCATTACCGATTATTATCAGGTAGACCGCCGCTTCGGCAGTAACGAAGAGTTCCGCAAACTTACTCAGGAAGCTAATGCCAAAGGGCTGAAAGTAGTAATGGACATGATCTTCAACCATTGCGGTTCGGACAACTATCTGTTTAAAGATATGCCCTCCAAAGACTGGTTTAACTTTGAAGGAAACTACGTGCAGACCAGCTTCAAGACTGCCACTCAAATGGACCCGTATGCTTCCGATTACGAAAAGAAAATCGCTATCGACGGCTGGTTCACACTGACCATGCCGGACTTCAACCAAAGAAACCGTCATGTAGCTACATATCTGATACAGAGCAGCATCTGGTGGATAGAGTATGCCGGTATCAACGGCATCCGTCAGGATACACATCCTTATGCCGACTTTGATATGATGGCACGCTGGTGCAAAGCGGTCAATGAAGAATACCCCAAGTTCAACATTGTAGGTGAAACATGGCTGGGCAGCAATGTACTCATCTCCTACTGGCAGAAAGACAGCAGACTCGCTTATCCGAAAAACAGCAACCTCCCTACTGTCATGGACTTCCCACTAATGGAAGAGATGAACAAGGCTTTCGACGAAGAGACTACCGAATGGAACGGAGGACTTTTCAGACTCTACGAATATCTGTCGCAGGACATCGTCTACAGCCATCCAATGAACCTGCTGACCTTCCTCGACAATCACGATACTTCCCGCTTCTACCGTTCGGAAGCGGATACAAAGAACCTGGACCGGTACAAGCAAGCCCTGACATTCTTACTGACAACCCGCGGAATACCGCAGATATATTATGGAACTGAAATCCTGATGGCAGCCGACAAGGCGAATGGAGACGGACTGCTCCGCTGCGACTTCCCCGGAGGCTGGCCGAACGATACAAAAAACAGCTTTGACGCAGCCAACCGCACTCCGCAGCAAAACGAAGCATTCTCCTTTATGCAAAAACTGCTCCAATGGAGAAAAGGAAACAAAGTCATTGCCAAAGGTCAGCTCAAACATTTCGCACCGAATAAGGGTATCTACGTATACGAACGCAAATACGGTGATAAGTCAGTCGTTGTTTTCCTGAACGGAAACGACCGGGAACAGACCATCGACCTGGTTCCTTACCGGGAAATACTCCCCGCTTCATCTGCTTTCGATTTATTGACAGAGAAAAAGGTTGAATTAAGAAATGAATTAACACTTTCAAGTCGTGGAATATACATCCTATCCTTTTAATAAGTTCACTTCGACTTATATTTATCAGGATGAAATAATATAATAAACTACTGTAAAACAAAACATTGAGATTTATATAAACTTGTATTTTTATTCTAGACAGCCCAAAGTCTCAAGATGGTTGCTATATTTGCAATATCCGGAACAGAGCGGAGTAAAAATATTAGTTAGCTTATAATTTAATACCATAAATAGAATGAAAAAGAGAAAGATTTTATCGCTCATCGCATTCCTTTGCATCTCATTCATTGCGAATGCCCAACAGAAATTAACCTCACCGGACAACAATCTGGTAATGACCTTTCAAGTAGACTCCAAAGGTGCCCCAACGTATGACCTGACGTATAAGAACAAAGTGGTAATCAAACCCAGCACTCTCGGACTGGAACTGAAGAAAGAAGATAATACCAGAACCGACTTCGACTGGGTGGACCGCAGAGACCTGACCAAACTTGATTCAAAGACCAACCTGTACGACGGCTTCGAAGTAAAAGATACCCAAACGGCTACCTTTGATGAAACCTGGCAACCGGTCTGGGGAGAAGAAAAAGAAATCCGCAATCACTATAACGAACTGGCAGTCACCCTGTATCAACCCATGAACGACCGCTCTATCGTTATCCGTTTCCGTCTGTTCAATGACGGTCTGGGATTCCGTTATGAATTTCCTCAGCAGAAGTCACTCAATTACTTCGTGATCAAGGAAGAACATTCTCAGTTTGGCATGAACGGCGATCATATCGCTTTCTGGATACCGGGTGACTATGATACGCAGGAATATGACTACACCATTTCCCGCTTATCAGAGATCAGAGGGCTGATGAAAGAAGCGATCACTCCGAACTCTTCTCAGACTCCTTTCTCACAGACAGGCGTACAAACTGCACTGATGATGAAAACGGATGATGGCTTATACATCAATCTTCACGAAGCCGCTTTGGTTGATTACTCATGTATGCACCTCAATCTGGACGACAAGAATATGGTATTCGAATCCTGGCTGACACCGGATGCCAAAGGAGACAAAGGATATATGCAGACTCCCTGCAACACACCTTGGCGTACGGTTATCGTGAGCGATGACGCCCGCAATATCCTCGCTTCACGTATCACTCTCAACCTGAACGAACCTTGCAAGATAGCGGATGCCGCCTCTTGGATAAAACCCGTGAAATATATCGGTGTATGGTGGGACATGATCACCGGAAAAGGTTCATGGGCTTACACCGACGAACTGACCAGCGTAAAACTCGGTGAAACGGATTACTCCAAAACAAAACCGAACGGCAAACATTCTGCCAACACAGCCAACGTGAAACGTTACATTGACTTTGCAGCCGCTCACGGATTCGATGCAGTACTGGTTGAAGGCTGGAACGAAGGCTGGGAAGACTGGTTCGGCAACAGCAAAGACTATGTATTTGATTTCGTGACTCCTTATCCCGATTTCGATGTGAAGGAAATCCACCGCTATGCAGCCAGCAAAGGAATCAAAATGATGATGCATCACGAGACTTCCGCTTCTGTACGCAACTACGAACGCCACATGGACAAAGCCTACCAGTTTATGGCAGACAATGGATACAACTCCGTAAAGAGCGGTTATGTAGGCAACATCATCCCCCGCGGCGAACATCACTACGGACAATGGATGAACAATCACTACCTGTATGCAGTGAAGAAAGCCGCCGATTACAAAATCATGGTGAATGCACACGAAGCAACCCGCCCTACCGGTATCTGCCGTACATATCCGAATCTGATCGGCAATGAATCCGCCCGCGGAACAGAATATGAATCATTCGGAGGCAACAAAGTATATCATACAACAATTCTGCCTTTCACACGCCTGGTTGGCGGTCCGATGGATTACACTCCCGGCATCTTCGAAACGCATTGCAACAAGATGAATCCGGCAAACAATTCTCAGGTACGTTCTACCATTGCACGCCAGTTGGCACTATACGTTACCATGTACAGTCCTTTGCAGATGGCTGCCGACATTCCGGAAAACTACGAACGCTTTATGGACGCTTTCCAGTTCATCAAAGACGTAGCTCTCGACTGGGACGAAACGAACTATCTGGAAGCAGAACCGGGAGAATACATCACGATTGCCCGTAAAGCAAAAGGTACGGACGACTGGTACGTAGGCTGCACAGCCGGTGAAAACGGTCATACCTCCAAACTCGTATTCGACTTCCTGACTCCGGGCAAACAATACATCGCTACCGTCTACGCGGATGCCAAAGATGCCGACTGGAAAGAGAACCCGCAGGCTTATACCATCAAGAAAGGTATTCTGACGAATAAGAGCAAGCTGAACCTGCACGCAGCTAACGGAGGCGGATATGCTATCAGCATCAAAGAGGTAAAAGATAAATCAGAGATAAAAGGTATCAAAAGATTATAAAGACAGAGAAATTATTATTCGGTAAAAGAGAGTGTTTTCGAGCACTAAAAATGATGACGAAGAGAAGGTTTTCAATAGGTATTTCTTAAGAGAGAATGAATAGAGATTTTACAATTAACTTTAAAGACAAAAACATGAAAAAAGGAAACTTTATGTTCAAGGTCCTGCTTACGCTTATAGCCGGAATATTCTTGTCCGTTGACGCATTTGCTCAACAAATAGCCGTCAAAGGAATGGTAAAAGACGCAACAGGCGAACCGGTTATCGGTGCCAATGTTGTGGTGAAAGGCACTACCACCGGAACGATTACCGATTTCGATGGCAACTTCCAGTTGTCTGCCAAGCAAGGCGATATAATAGTAGTTTCATTTATCGGGTACCAGCCGCAGGAACTTCCCGTCGCCGCACAAATGAATGTAATACTGAAAGACGATACGGAAATACTGGACGAAGTAGTAGTCATCGGTTACGGTCAGGTGAAAAAGAACGATATGACCGGTTCGGTAATGGCTATCAAGCCCGATGAACTAAGTAAAGGTATTACGACGAATGCTCAGGATATGTTATCCGGTAAAATTGCCGGTGTCAGCGTGATCTCCAATGACGGTACACCGGGCGGTGGCGCACAAATCCGTATTCGTGGCGGTTCTTCATTGAATGCAAGCAATGACCCGCTGATCGTTATTGACGGTCTGGCTATTGACAACGAAGGTATCAAAGGGATGGCAAACGGTTTGTCAATGGTTAACCCTGCGGACATCGAAACCCTTACTGTACTGAAAGATGCCTCTGCAACTGCCATTTACGGTTCGCGTGCATCCAATGGTGTCATTATTATCACCACCAAGAAAGGAAAGAACGGACAAGCTCCCAGCGTAAGCTATAACGGCTCCGTATCCTTCTCCAAAACTCAAAAACGTTATGATGTACTGAGCGGAGACGAATACCGCGCTTACGCCAATCAGTTATGGGGTGACAAATTACCGGCAGATTTAGGAACCGCCAATACAGACTGGCAGGACCAGATATTCCGTACAGCTGTCAGCACCGACCATCATGTTTCTATCAACGGAGGATTCAAGAACCTGCCTTACCGTGTATCTTTAGGTTATACAGACGACAATGGTATTGTGAAAACATCCAACTTCCGACGCTTCACTGCTTCCGTGAACCTGGCTCCTTCCTTCTTTGAAGATCATCTGAAGTTCAACATCAATGCCAAATTCATGAACGGTAAAAACCGCTATGCCGATACAGGTGCCGCCATTGGCGGGGCATTGGCCATCGACCCTACCCGTCCGGTTTATTCTAACGAAGACCCTTACCAGTTTACAGGCGGCTACTGGCAGAATATAAATTCTACCACAGGCTTCAGCAATCCGGACTGGAAATACACGTCCAATCCGAACTCTCCCCAAAATCCGCTGGCTGCACTGGAACTCAAAAATGACAAGGCGAACAGCAACGACTTTGTTGGAAATGTAGACGTTGACTATAAATTCCATTTCCTGCCTGACCTCCGTCTGCACGCAAGCATAGGTGGCGAATATGCGGAAGGTACACAGACTACGATTGTTTCTCCATACTCATTCGGCAATAATTATTATGGTTGGAATGGCGACGTTACCCAATATAAATACAACCTTTCGTACAACATATACGTACAGTATATCAAGTCTTTGGGTGCAAACGACTTTGACATCATGGTCGGTGGTGAAGAACAGCACTTCCATCGCAACGGATTTGAAGAAGGTCAGGGCTGGGATTCCTATACGCAAGAACCCCATGACGCCAAATTGCGCGAACAGACAGCTTATGCAACCAGAAATACACTGGTCTCTTACTTCGGCCGTCTGAACTACTCCCTGCTGAACCGTTACTTGTTTACCTTTACCATGCGTTGGGATGGCTCGTCACGTTTCTCCAAAGATAACCGTTGGGGTACATTCCCGTCATTGGCACTGGGATGGAAGATTAAAGAAGAAAACTTCCTGAAAGATGTAAATATCCTGTCTGATCTGAAATTGCGTTTAGGCTGGGGTATTACCGGTCAGCAAAACATAGGTGATGATTTTGCTTATCTTCCTCTGTATGTAGTCAATAACGAGTATGCCCAGTATCCTTTTGGCGATACGTATTACTCTACTTCCCGCCCGAAGGCTTTCAATGAAAATCTGAAATGGGAAAAAACGACCACATGGAATGCCGGACTGGACTTCGGATTCCTGAATGGAAGAATCACAGGCGGTATCGACGGATACTTCCGTAAAACGGATGACCTGCTGAACAGCGTTAAAATTCCCGTCGGAACTAACTTCAATGCCCAGATGACACAGAATATCGGTTCACTGGAAAACTACGGTATGGAATTTTCCATCAACGCCAAACCGATTGTGACTAAGGACTTCACCTGGGACCTCAGCTATAACATTACATGGAACCACAATGAAATCACCAAGTTGACAGGTGGCGACGACAGCGATTATTACGTAGAAGCAGGCGATAAGATTTCCAGAGGTAACAATACCAAGGTACAGGCGCATAAAGTAGGTTACGCAGCCAACTCTTTCTACGTTTACCAGCAGGTATACGACGAAAATGGCAAACCTATTGAAAATATGTTTGTTGACCGTAACGGAAACGGAACGATAGACAGCGGAGACAAATATATCTACAAAAAACCGGCAGGCGATGTTTTGATGGGACTGACCTCCAAAATGCAATATAAGAACTTTGACTTCAGCTTCTCCTTACGTGCCAGTCTGAACAACTACGTGTACTATGACTTCCTGAGCAACAAAGCCAACGTCAGCACTTCGGGACTGTTCTCCAATAATGCATATAGCAACACCAGTGCCGAAGCCGTCGCACTCGGTTTCAGCGGACAAGGTGATTACTACATGAGCGACTATTTTATACATAACGCATCATTCTTACGTTGTGATAACATCACGTTAGGTTATTCTTTCCAGAATCTGTGGAAGACTCAAACCTACAAAGGTGTTGGCGGGCGTGTATATGCTACAGTACAGAATCCGTTCATTATCAGTAAATACAAAGGCCTTGATCCGGAAGTAAAAAGCGGTATCGACGCCAATCCATATCCCAGAGCTATGACTTTCTTATTAGGTTTAAGTCTGCAATTCTAACATTCATTAAATCAATTTATCATGAAAACAAAATATATCAAACAGCTATTTTCAGCCGCACTGATCGCAGTTCTCTCTTCGGGAGTAACTTCATGTATCAACGATCTGGATATTAGTCCCATCGACCCTCAGACAGGAGGTAGTTTCGACCAGCAGGGAGTATTTGTGAAAGGATATGCCATGTTGGGTGTAACCGGACAAAAGGGTATCGACGGCTCTCCTGACCTCGACGGACAGGACGAAGGCGAATCCGGTTTCTATCGTACCACTTTCAACTGCAACGAACTGCCTACTGACGAATGTCTTTGGGCATGGCAGGAGAATCAGGACATCCCCCAGCTTACAAGCATTAGCTGGAGTCCTTCCAGCCAGCGCACAGAGTGGGTTTACGTCCGTTTGGGATATGACATCACACAATATAACTTCTTCCTCGACCAGACCGAAGGCATGACAGATGCAGAAACACTGCGCCAACGTGCGGAAATACGTTTCCTGCGTGCCCTCCATTATTGGTACTTCCTCGACTTGTTTGGTAAAGCTCCGTTCAAGGAACACTTTAGCAATGACTTGCCTGTCGAGAAGAAGGGGACGGAACTCTATACCTACATTCAGAATGAACTGAACGAAATTGAAGCTGATATGTATGAACCTCGCCAGGCTCCCTTCGGACGTGCAGACAAAGCTGCCAACTGGTTGCTCCGCGCACGTTTGTACCTGAACGCAGGCGTATACACCGGACAAACCGATTATGCAAAAGCGGAAGAATATGCCAGCAAAGTGATTGGCTCAGCATATAAGCTATGTACAAATTACAGCGAACTGTTTATGGCCGATAACGACGAGAATGAAAATGCCATGCAGGAAATCATTCTGCCTATCCGTCAGGATGGAGTGAAGACACGTAACTATGGCGGTTCAACTTATCTGGTTTGTGGTACTCGTGTAGCCGGTATGCCCCGTATGGGAACAACGAACGGTTGGTCCTGTATCTTTGCCCGTGCAGCAATGGTACAAAAATTCTTCTCCAATCTCGAAGATGTGCCGATGCTGCCCGCCGATGTTGAGATTCCGACCAAAGGCTTAGATACAGATGAGCAGATCGATGCTTTCGATGCAGAATATGGCATCAGAACAGAAGACATGATCAAAGCTGCCGGTGACGACCGTGCCTTGCTATACTCTGGTGTAGGAGGCGGCAGACGCAAAATTCAGACAGATGCGATCAGCGGATTCACCGATGGCTTGTCAATTGTAAAATGGCAGAATTACCGCTCTGACGGAAAACCCGTCAGCCATGCTACTTATCCTGACACAGATATTCCTTTGTTCCGTTTGGCAGAAGCATACCTGACACGTGCGGAAGCCATTTTCCGCCAGGGAGGAGACGCCACAGGAGACATCAATGAACTTCGCAAACGCGCCAACTGTACAAGAAAGGTACAGACCGTAACCGAACAGGAACTTATCGACGAATGGGCACGTGAGTTCTATCTGGAAGGTCGCCGTCGTTCAGACTTGGTTCGTTTCGGTATGTTCACAACCAATAAATATCTTTGGGACTGGAAAGGTGGAGCAATGAACGG
This sequence comes from Bacteroides sp. B1-V-101, assembly GCF_023656585.1. NCBI lineage: Bacteria > Pseudomonadati > Bacteroidota > Bacteroidia > Bacteroidales > Bacteroidaceae > Bacteroides > Bacteroides sp. B1-V-101. The sequence goes on from NZ_JAMOKH010000032.1 coordinate 11,036, forward strand.
AACATCTGTCGCTTCATACTACAACAAATATCCTATCCCTGTATCGGATATCAACAATAACAGGAATATGTCACAAAATGAAGGCTATAAATAACCAAGAGTTCATCCTTATATAAAAGAATGCCATTATGAAAAAAATATCCAACATATTACTCGCTGTCACCTTCGCACTGCCTCTATTTACGGCCTGCGAAACAGACAATGACAGCAATCCGATCCTGAACGAACCCGATACATTCACGCTCAATACGCCCGCGTATGCAGCCAACAATGTATATGACCTGAAGAATGCCCAGACTGTAGAACTCACTTGTTCGCAACCGGACTACGGTTTTCCGACAGCTACCACCTACACGGTACAAGCCTCATTTGAACAGGATTTCATAGAAGCGACAGATGAGAGCAAAGCCAACTATACAGTGTTGGAAAGCACCTCCCCGACAGCAAAGATCAATGTGGATGCTTCCGAACTCAACAATGCGCTTCTCGACTTGTGGACGGCCGTGAACGGAGAGCAGGCAGAACTCCCTACCGAACCGGTAGCTGTATATATCCGCCTGAAGGCCAACATCACAAGCAGTGGAAAAGGAGTATGTTTTTCCAATGTGATTGAGTTACCCAACGTTCTGATTTCCAAGAGCACCAGCTCATTGACACCTCCCAAGACTATGTTCATTGTAGGTTCTATGCTGGATACCGACTGGAAAGTATGGAAACCGATGGCAGGTGTCTACGGTATGGACGGTCAGTTCTATTCAATGATTTACTTCGATGCCAACTCCGAGTTCAAGTTCGGAACAAAGGAAAACGAGTATATCGGTATTAACGACAACCGCGTGACGGTTACCGACAAAGCCGGAGCAGGAGTCAGCGGCAGTGACAACTTCGTCGTAGAAAACGCCGGATGGTATCTCTTCTACGTCAAAGCGGCTGTCAAAGGGGATGATTATCAGTTTACCATTACTTTCTACCCGGCTGAAGTGTATTTGTTCGGTAACACAACCGGCGGTTCATGGGCATTCAACGACGAATGGAAGTTTACGGTTCCCGCCACCAAAGACGGTAACTTCGTATCTCCTGCCATGACTGCAAGCGGAGAAGTCCGTATGTGCTTCAAGACAGACCTCGACTGGTGGAGAACTGAGTTTACACTCCATGACGGTGAAATCTTCTATCGTGATTTCAACCTTATTGACAGTTGGACAGAAAAGGGAGACGGTTATTCCGTACAAGGTTCAGCCGGCAATGTGATCCATCTGAACTTCACGGCAGGTACAGGAGAAAAGAAGTAATTAACTTTAAAAAGAACGATTCATCATGAAAAAACATTTAATATACATAGGGATGTTTCTGGCAGCAATCGGGTTTTCTGCCTGTAACGAAGATTTCAAGGACTGGGCTGATCCCCAGTCCAATCCCCAGGAAGAGTCAGCGGGACAGTTGACTGCAACTTTCACAGCAGGCAAAGACGCCAGCATCGTCATGGATGCGGCCACAGCCGATTCCGTAGAAATTGCAAAGTTAAGCTCGACCACAGCCGAAGAAGGCAGTAAGATCGCTGTCAACTCTTTGACACTGAATGAGAATCACACCATTCCATTTTCCATGACGGAAGATCATGTCTTTAAAGTAGCCTTGGCACAACTGGACAGTGTGACGCAGGAAGCCTACAAAAGCCGTGCAAGCGTGGTACGTGAATTGAAAATCTCTATTAATGCTTCTGCCGTAACTCCTTCCGGTGAAGGTATTCAACTGGTGGGAAATGAAGTAAGCATCACCTTGCAGCCTGCCACAACTCCGGCTGTTGATCCCGACGGCTATTATATAGTCGGTGATTTCACAGGCTGGGACGGCAACAGTGCCCAACAGATGAAGAAGGACGCTCTCGATGAAAACCTGTATATACTGGAAGCAGAAATAGAAAGTACTTCGAACTTCAAGATTTTCCCGGCTTCAGCTATTAACGGAAACGACATAGACTGGACCAAAGCCTTGGGAAGTAGTGTAGACGGTGATGACTCCGGTGATAATTTTGTTACCTGGACGAATGCGGAAGCCATTAATACAGCACTGGACGGTAAGATCAAAATCTCGTTCGATGCCTTCAACTACCGTTTTACAGTGAAAGACAACAGTGCGCCCACCGAACTTTATATGACCGGCAGCGCATACAACTGGGGAACTCCTGCCGGTGATCCGAATGCTTGGAAAGCACTTGTTCCGGTCAACGGAATGAAAGGAACTTTCTGGGGAATCTTCTATTTCGCAGCTAACGATCAGGTGAAGTTTGCACCGCAAGCCAACTGGGGCAATGACTTCGGTTTTGTAGATGCTATCTCACAGGAATCCAAAGACCTTGCCGGATTGTCGGACGAGGGCGGCAACATAAAAGTCGGTATAGCCGGCTGGTACTTAGTATATGTCTCCGTTATCGGCGATGACAAAGCGATAGAATTTGAAAAGCCGAATGTATATCTGATGGGCGATACCTCATACAACGGTTGGGACGCGCAACTGGTAGAACAGGACTTATTTACCGTGCCCGGAACGGCTGATGGTGAATTTGTTTCTCCGGCATTCCTGAAAGATGGCGCAGTACGAATCTGCGTAAATCCGAAAGCTGTCTCTGCCGGCGACTGGTGGAAAACAGAATTTATCATCTTCGACGGACAAATAACTTACCGGGGCAACGGTGGTGACCAAGCTGCGGTACAAGGTAAAACCGGACAAAAGGTTTATCTGAACTTTGGTAACGGAACAGGCCGCATCGAATAATACTACAAGAAATCAGGGAAACAGGGAATGGCCGTCGCGAATACAATGGAATCGGGGCGGCCACTGTTTTTTAAGAAACGACACTTATTGTCTTTAATACATCATCATTATGAATAAACATCTCCACTTATTATCTCTTTTGTGGTTGTCAATGCTCATGGCATTCATGACCGCTTGCAGCGATGACAAAAATATCACCGAGCCTGCTCCAGAACCCGAACCGCCCATCGAAGGGCAATGGACCGCACTTACCGCCTCTCCCGACACATGGGACGAGACCAAACGGGCAGATATCTCCTACCAGTTACTGGTCTATTCCTTCGCCGACAGCGACGGAGACGGATATGGAGACCTGAATGGCGTCACCCAAAAGCTGGACTATCTCAACCAACTAGGCGTGAAAGCCCTCTGGCTCTCTCCCATCCACCCCTGTATGTCTTATCACGGATATGACGTCACAGACTACACCAAAGTCAATCCGCAGCTCGGCACAGAAAGCGACTTCGACCGTCTGGTTACAGAAGCCCACAACCGAGGCATCAAGATTTATCTGGACTACGTAATGAACCACACCGGCACTGCCCACCCGTGGTTCACCGAAGCTAGTTCATCATCCGAAAGCCCGTATCGCAATTATTATTCTTTCTCTGAAGACCCGAAAACAGATATCGCAGCAGGCAAAATCGCCATGATCACCCAAGAAGGAGCAGCCGGATACAATGCCGCAGAATGGTTTCAGGTTTCTGACGAGACCGCTGCCGTGAAAGGACTGCTGAAATTTACACTGGACTGGAGCAACGCATCTTCCCCCATCCTTGTCGTTTCCACAGGCACCAAAGCAGACGAGGATAATCCAGACACAGGTACCGACAACGCCAAATACTTATACTACGGAGAAGACATCTGTAAAAAGTTTTATGACAAAGGAAACAACATCTATGAACTCACCGTCGACTTTGAGTCCACTTGGGGGCTTCTGATCCGTACCAGCAATGCTTCTTCCTGGCCATCTGGAACAAAATACGGCGCCTCTTCCTCGTCGGAGAAACTCGCGCTGAACAAGGATTTCAAACTGACCAACGCCGGCAACCCTGCCAACATCATGTTCGACAGCCAGCAGATCACCTATTTCCATTCTCATTTCTGCACCGACTGGTTTGCCGACCTTAACTACGGCCCTGTAGACCAGGCAGGCGAATCACCGGCATATCAGGCAATAGCAGACGCCGCCAAAGGATGGATCGCCCGTGGTGTGGACGGCCTCCGCCTCGACGCCGTGAAGCACATCTACCACAGTGAGACCAGCGAAGAAAATCCTCGTTTCCTGAAAATGTTCTATGAAGATATGAACGCCTATTACAAACAAAAAGGACATACGGACGACTTCTATATGGTAGGCGAAGTGTTATCGGAATACGATAAAGTAGCTCCTTATTATAAAGGTCTGCCCGCCCTTTTTGAATTTTCCTTCTGGTATCGTCTGGAATGGGGAATCAATAATAGTACCGGATGTTATTTTGCCAAAGACATCCTTTCTTACCAACAGAAATACGCCAACTATCGAAGCGATTACATCGAAGCAACGAAACTGAGTAACCATGACGAAGACCGTACATCGTCCAAGTTGGGTAAATCCGCCGACAAATGCAAACTGGCCGCCGCCGTCTTACTCACTTCCGCCGGACATCCTTACATCTATTACGGTGAAGAACTGGGACTTTACGGAACAAAGGATAACGGAGACGAATATGTGCGCAGCCCGATGCTATGGGGAGATAGCTACACTACCAACTACACAGACAAGACGGATGCCACCGTTTCGAAAAATGTGAAAACGGTAGCGGACCAACAAGCCGATACCCATTCACTTCTGAACATATATTTCTCCCTCACCCGATTGCGCAACACCTATCCGGCACTGGCAGAAGGAAATATGACCAAACATTCCGTCTACAACGAATCACAGGAGAAAGACTATAAGCCGATTGCCGCCTGGTATATGACCAAGGACAACGAGAAACTGCTTGTCATCCATAATTTCGGCGGAACGGCCATGCAACTTCCGCTGACAGACAAGATTGAGAAAGTATTGTTTGTGAATGGCGAAACTCAACAAAATACAGACAGCGACAGTTACACCTTGAAACTGGGAGGATACGCCTCTGTAGTATTCAAGTTGGGCAACTAAATACATCAAGACCACGTCTTCAGATTTATTCTATTCTTATGAAATGAATCTGAAGACGTGGTCTTGACTTTTTCCGGTTTCTATCTATCTTCAAGAAACCTTATATCAATCGGAATTTCCACTTTTTAATGGAATAAGAATCAAACTTGTGTTTCTCCTTCTATATACTCTTCCAAAAATAGATTCTCCCCATCGAATACCGCATAGGAGAAATAGTTAATCCAGTCTCCAAGAATCAGCACACGGGAAGTAGCACTCAACATTAAATCCAGTTCAATGTGACGATGGCCATAAATGAAGAAGTTGATATTAGGATGACTCTTCAGATATTCTTTTGTATAAAGTACCAGATGTTCCTTATTCTCCCCCATGTAATCCGGTTCTTTGCCGTCCACCCGCTTTTCGCGGCTATGTTTTGCCCACGTCAAGCCCAATTCCACACTCCAACGGGGATGGATGGCAGAAAACAGTGTCTGAAGTGTTGTACTGTGAAACATCCAGCGCAGCAACTTAAACTTCTTGTCCGGGTCACCCAGTCCGTCACCGTGAGCCAGATAAAACTCTTTTCCGTATATTTCGGTAGTCAATGCTTCACGATGAATAATCACTCCGCATTCTTTAGAAAGATAATCCCCACACCAGATATCATGGTTGCCGGTAAAGAAATGTACCTCCACTCCCATATCCGTGAGTTCGGAAAGCTTTCCTAAAAAGCGGGTGTATCCTTTGGGAACCACTAACCGGAATTCATACCAAAAATCGAACATATCTCCCAACAGGTAAACGGCAGAAGCTTTATGCTTGATACTGTCGAGGAAGTTCACCAAGCGCCGTTCCTGTGTACGTCCATGTTCTATGGCACGGGAACCAAGATGCGCATCGGAAAGGAAATAAACGTTCTTCATGAGTTTTGAGTTTAGAGTTATCAGTTTTATATTTTGAGCTATGAATTTACAGGAATCCGAGTTCCAGTTTTGCTTCCTCACTCATCATATCTTTATCCCATTCCGGTTCGAACACAAGGTTGATAGTGGCGGTTGTCACTCCTTCCACCGATTCTACTTTCTGGCGGATATCTTCCATGATGAAATCGGCTGCCGGACAGTTGGGAGCAGTCAGAGTCATATCAAGCACTGCTTCCCCATTGTCGGAGACGTCTATTTTATAAATCAGTCCAAGATCGTATACATTCACCGGAATCTCAGGATCGTACACCGTCTTTAGCATGGCTACGATCTTTTCTTCTATTTTAAATTTTTCCATAGGGCTTTCCTTATTAATATGTATTGCAAAGATAAGAATAAATTTATTCAGAGCAGCCCTTCGTCGGCAAAACTGTAAAACTTATCCTCACAAACAATAACGTGGTCTATCAGGCGAATGTTCATTGTGTCGGCTGCCCGGCGGATGTGTTCCGTCAGCGTCCGGTCCGGTTGGCTGGGTTGGATATTTCCCGAAGGATGGTTATGTACTACGGCTATTTGCGTGGCTCTCTGCAGCAATGCTTCCCGAAGAATGGTACGTACATCCGTATACGTTCCGTCTATTCCGCCGGTGCTGATACGTACCTTATCGATCAGTCTCGTCGCCTGATTCAATAATAATACCCAGAATTCTTCCTGTTCAAGGTCGCACATGACAGGCTGGAAGATGTCATAAATATCTCTTGAACAAGAGATGCGGGGGCGTTCTTGGATATTTTGCAGTTTCCGTCGCTTGCCGAGTTCCAGGGCAGCCATTACAGTGATGCTCTTTGCCGGTCCCATTCCTTTAAAACGGGAATAGTCGCAGACTTCCCACTTTGCCAAGGAGTTCAGATTGTTATCACAAGAGAGAAGCAAACGCCTCATCAGTTCGACAGCACTTTCTTCCGTATTTCCGGAGCCGATTAATATGGCGAGTAGTTCGGCATCACTCAATGCGGCTGCTCCTTTCTCCATCATCTTCTCCCGGGGACGGTCTTCCAGCGCCCACTGGTTGATGGATAGTTTGTGTTTGCTTTCCATGATCAAATCACTTACTTATAAAAATTCTTTTGAAACGCCTCGAATTCGTCCTTTCCTCTTATACAACGCTGCCACCATGCACGCCAGAATCCCGTTCCATAACCAATTAGTTGTATAAAGGAAGCAGTAATCGACAGCATTCCAATCCATAAACTGCGATTTCTGATTGTCGAATCCACGCAAACCACCAAGGAATAGAGCAGTAAGGGAAGAGGTGCTGCCAACATGGCGGCAAATCCTAAAAACAGAAGTGCCATCTCGCCTGTCGCACACCCGGGAACCGTTTTGGAATATAGCAGATAAAAAGCTAACAAAACGAGCCCCAACCCCAAAAGAGTCAATAATAAAAGCAAAGAGACTCCCAACGTGAACACTGCCGGTAGCAAATGCACCAATTTCAACGAATCGGGATATTTCTTATAAAGGTTAATGCGGGCAATGCCGGAGTTATGGACTTGCTTAAAGAACTTTTTCAAGTCTGTCCGACGTTTGTGATATACCCATGCGTCGGGGAAAAGACGACAAGTATAGCCACCTTTAAAAATACGGATACTGAAGTCGATATCTTCCCCGAAGCGCATTTTAGAGAATCCCCCCAAAGCTTCATACACTTCGCGACGAATCCCCATATTGAAGCTACGAGGATAAAACCTGTCCATCTTCTTTTTTCCGCCACGGATACCGCCTGTTGTAAAAAAGGAAGTCATCGAGTAGTTGATAGCTTTCTGAATATCCGTAAAAGAATCGTGCGCACGGTCGGGACCACCGAACGCGTCGGCAGGAGAAGCCTGAAGCTCCTTCTCTATCGCGTCAAAATATCCTTCGGGCAAAATGACATCAGAGTCCAGTATGATAAAATATTCTCCTTCGCTTCGCTCCGCTCCGTAGTTACGGGTCTGCCCCGGTCCGGAATTGGGTTTAGAGAAATACTTGATGTCCAACCGATCTGTATACCGATCTGCCACTTCCTTACAAGGGATGGACGAACCATCTTCAACAATAACTACTTCAAAATCTTTAAAACACTGTACAGTGAGACTTTGCAGCAATTCATCCACCTCATCGGGACGATTGTAAACGGGAATTATGACAGAATAGCGCATATCAATGAATTTATAAAATAACGATTTTGCGTAAATCCAATAAAACGAATATTGATTTGAAGCACAAAGTAAGGTAAAAAAAACGAGACTTATAAAAGAGTTAACAAAAAAAGGCGACTTCATGATAAGCCGCCTTTTTTTATTATCTCAGTTCTTCTTACTTTTTCAGAATATCCATTGTATCCGATGCAATCAACAACTCTTCATCTGTCGGAATCACTACTACTTTCACTTTAGAATCTGCAGTAGAAATAATAGCTTCCTCACCACGAACTTTTGCATTCACATTATTGTCCAGTTTAATACCCATGAATTCCATGTCTTTACAAACAGATTCACGGCATTCAAACTGATTTTCGCCTACACCACCTGTAAACAGGATGATATCTACACCGCCCAATGCCGCAGCATAAGCACCGATATATTTCTTAATACGGTAGTAGTACATCTTTTCAGCAAGGATGGCTCTTTCGTTTCCGTTAGCACAAGCGGCCAGCAGTTCGCGCATATCGCTTGATACGCCGGAAATACCCAGTACGCCGCTCTTCTTGTTCAGCAGGTTAGAAATGCCTGTCGTATTCAAGCCTTCTTTTTCCATGATGAATGTTACTGCACCGGCATCGATGTCACCGCTACGGGTACCCATCATCAAACCTTCCAACGGAGTCAGTCCCATAGTAGTATCTATACATTTGCCATCCTTGATAGCAGCGATAGAACCACCGTTACCAATATGGCAAGTGATGATTTTTTGTCCTACCGGATTAACGCCAAGGAACTCACATACACGTTTTGAAACATAACGGTGAGAAGTTCCGTGGAAGCCATAACGACGTACGCCATATTTCTCATACATTTCGTAGGGAATAGCATACATATAAGCATAATCCGGCATCGTCTGATGGAAAGCTGTATCAAATACGCCTACCTGCGGAATGTTGGGAAGAATAGCGGAAACTGCATTCACACCTTTCAAGTTGGCAGGATTGTGAAGCGGAGCCAGGTCGTTGCAGGCAGCAAAAGCTTCGAGTACTTCTTTGTTCAGCAATACAGATTCACTGAAACGTTCGCCTCCGTGTACCATACGGTGACCTACCGCATTGATTTCGTCCAGTGATTTGATAGCTCCGTATTCCGGGCTAATCAATGTATTCAGAATGAACTCCACACCAATCGTATGTTCCGGAATGTCTTTTTCGAGTACTTTCTTTTCGCCATTCGGCAAAGTCAATTTAAGGAAAGAGCCTTTCAGACCGATTTTTTCGATACCACCTTGTGCAATCACTTCTTTGGTGGTCATATCGAACAATTTATATTTGATGGATGAACTTCCACAGTTCAATACTAGAATTTTCATATTGTCTTTAATACTTAAAACTTGATACTTATTTATTGTTTTTTGCTGCAATAGCCTGATTAGCCGTAATAGCAATCATACGATATACATCTTCGATAGAGCAACCACGAGACAAGTCATTCACCGGACGGGCGATACCCTGAAGGATCGGGCCGATAGCGTCGGCATGTCCCAGACGTTGTACCAGTTTATAAGAAATATTTCCTACTTCCAGACTCGGAACGATCAGCACGTTAGCCTCTCCCGCTACGGGTGAACCCGGAGCTTTGCTTGCGCCTACTTCAGGAACAAGAGCAGCATCAGCCTGCATTTCTCCGTCCAGATCAAGTGTAGGAGCCATTTCCTTAGCGATCTTGGTAGCTTCCACTACTTTATCCACTACTTCATGTTTAGCGGAACCTTTGGTAGAAAAGCTCAGCATAGCCACTTTCGGATTTTCAATACCGGCAACGGCTTTGGCAGTCTGTGCCGTACAAACAGCAATCTGTGCCAGTTGGTTAGGGTCCGGAACCGGAGTTACGGCAACGTCACCCATCACCAGAATACCATTCTTACCATACTCGGGAGCATGAGTCAAGAGTAACATAGCACCGGATACACAAGTGATGCCCGGAGCAGTCTTGATAATCTGTAAAGCCGGACGCAGTACATTGCCTGTTGTGTTGCGGGCACCTGCCAACTGACCGTCAGCATCACCGCTCTTAATCATTAAACAACCATAAAACAAAGGATCATTCGTCAATTGACGGGCTTCTTCAATAGTCATGCCTTTCTTCTTGCGAAGTTCGCACAGCAATTGTGCATACTCTTCGTGTTTCGGAGAAGTTTCAGGATCAATAATAGTAGCTTTGCTGATGTTACCCAGTCCCCATTTCACTGCAAGTTCGTTAATTTCAGCGGGTTTACCCAGTAAAATAAGGTCAGCAACTTCATCTGTCAAAATCTGATTGGCAGCTTTTAATGTGCGTTCTTCAGTTCCTTCCGGAAGAACAATACGTTGGCGGTCTGCTTTCGCACGAGCCACGATTTGGTTGATTAAATTAAGCATAGATATATTTGAATAATATTATAAACCTTGTTACGATTTGTAATTTGCGCTGCAAAAGTACTCAATTTTGCAATATCCACATTACAATTCCGGCTAATTTTATTCTCCAAGTCTAAAATATTATAATATTTAACACTGTACTTCTATTTTTTCTACCTTTGCAGTGTTTTCAAACAAATCAATAGGTAATTAGTGTATGATACGTCAGTGCGCCATTTTATTTGGCTGTTTGGCTTTGGGTGAATTAATCGTTTATTTAACAGGGATCAAGCTCCCCTCCAGCATTATCGGTATGCTGCTGCTCACCCTTTTTTTGAAATTAGGCTGGATCAAACTGCAGTGGGTGCAGGGATTGTCCGACTTTCTAGTAGCTAATCTGGGCTTCTTTTTCGTACCTCCCGGAGTAGCATTGATGTTGTATTTCGACGTTATTGCGGCAGAATTCTGGCCTATCGTCATCGCAACAATCGTTAGCACGGCTCTCGTGCTGGTCGTAACGGGATGGGTACACCAGATTGTCCGTAAATTCAGACTGGCACGTCAGATTAAACTGGCGAGTAGCCTACGCTTATCAGACTTTCACTTGTCCGACAAGCTACATTTAAAAAACAAAACTAACTTAATGGATAAAGACAAATGAGCTTTTTAGAAAATAATTTCTTTCTGCTGGCTGTCACTTTCGGCGTTTTCTTCTTTGCCAAATTGCTTCAGAAGAAAACGGGGCTGGTATTGCTGAACCCGATCTTACTCACCATTGCCGTTCTGATTATCTTCCTTAAAATGGCCAATATCTCTTACGAGACTTACAATCAGGGAGGGCATCTCATCGAATTCTGGTTACGCCCGGCTGTGGTAGCTTTGGGAGTCCCTTTATATCTTCAGCTGGAAATGATTAAGAAACAGTTGCTGCCTATCCTCTTGTCTCAACTGGCAGGGTGCATCGTCGGAGTGATCTCTGTGGTATTAATCGCCAAGTTTATGGGAGCTTCACAAGAAGTCATTCTTTCATTGGCACCTAAATCCGTAACGACTCCGATTGCCATGGAAGTGACCAAGGCTATCGGAGGTATCCCGTCACTGACGGCAGCCGTTGTAGTAGCGGTAGGTTTACTGGGAGCCATCTGCGGATTTAAGACAATGAAAATCATGCACGTAGGCAGTCCGATAGCCCAAGGGCTTTCGATGGGAACAGCCGCCCACGCTGTCGGCACTTCCACTGCCATGGACATCAGCAGCAAATACGGGGCGTATGCCAGCCTGGGATTGACACTGAATGGAATATTCACCGCATTACTGACACCGACTATCCTGCGATTATTAGGTGTTTTGTAAAAACAAAATTCTTTCATTTTCCGTTATATAAAGAGTTAAACGCAAAAAGCATTTTATGATTCCATTTAAAGACATTACACTAGCTGATAGAGACACAATAACTGCATTCACCATGAAAAGTGACCGCCGAAACTGCGATCTTTCATTTTCCAACCTCTGTAGCTGGAGATTCTTGTACGATACTCAATTTGCAGTCATCGACGATTTTCTGGTATTCAAATTTTGGGCCGGCGAACAACTGGCATATATGATGCCTGTAGGAAACGGCGATCTGAAAGCTGTATTACGGAAATTAATCGAAGATGCGGATAAGGAGAAGCATAATTTCTGTATGTTGGGAGTTTGCAGCAATATGCGCGCCGACCTCGAAGCGATTTTACCCGAACGGTTCATTTTCACGGAAGACCGTGCCTATGCCGACTATATATATTTAAGGAGTGATCTGGCTACCTTAAAAGGAAAGAAATTTCAGGCAAAGAGAAATCATATCAACCGGTTCCGTAATACGTATCCCGATTACGAATATACACCGATTACGCCCGACCGTATTCAAGAATGTCTGGACCTGGAAGCCGAATGGTGCAAAGTGAACAACTGCGACCAGCAGGAAGGAACGGGAAATGAACGTCGTGCCCTCATTTATGCATTACATAATTTCGAAGCACTCGGTCTGACCGGAGGCATTCTCCACGTCAACGGGAAAATTGTGGCATTTACTTTCGGGATGCCTATCAACCATGAAACATTCGGGGTACATGTAGAAAAAGCAGATACCAGCATTGACGGTGCTTACGCCATGATTAATTACGAGTTTGCCAATCGCATTCCCGAACAGTATATCTATATCAACCGGGAAGAAGATTTAGGTATTGAAGGCTTACGCAAAGCAAAGCTGTCTTATCAACCGGTAACTATCCTTGAAAAGTATATGGCTTGTCTGAAAGACCATCCTATGGATATGGTCAGATGGTAATAATATATAAGGTATGACGACAAAAGAAAAGGTTAAGGCATTATGGCAGTTATGTTTCGACGACAATGAAGAGTTCGTTGAAATGTACTTCAGGCTGCGCTATAAAAACGAAATAAACATTGCTATCGAAAGTGGAGATGAGATTGTTTCCGCTCTTCAGATGATTCCTTATCCGATGACTTTCTGCGGAGATACCGTACAGACCTCTTACATTTCAGGAGCCTGCACTCATCCGGATTTTCGCGGAAACGGAGTGATGCGCGAATTACTCTCCCAAGCCTTTGCAAAGATGCTTCGTAACGGAACGTATTTCAGTACATTGATTCCTGCCGAACCTTGGTTATTCGACTATTATACCCGGATGGGATATGCTTCCGTATTCCAATATTCGGTTAAAGAGATTACCGTACCGGAATTTATTCCGTCTAAAGAAATAACAGTCACCTCTGAAGTCGGATGTCAGAAAGAAGTTTACGAATATCTAAACAGCAAACTTTCCGGACGCACTTGCTGCATCCAGCACTCCTTTGAGGATTTTCAAGTAGTCATGGCGGACCTTATTCTCAGTGACGGAATTTTGGTTACTGCCAGATCAGAGAATCAAATCAATGGATTGGCTATTGTATACAGAAGAGAAAAGCAATTAATTATCAGCGAGCTTTTTGCAGAGTCCAAAGATGCTGAGCACAGTCTGTTGCACTATATCAAGCAATTTACAGGATGCAGGCATATGACTCAGTTGCTTCCTCCGGAGAAAGAACAGACGCAATATCCGTTGGGAATGGCGCGAATCATCAATGCCAAAGAAGTACTGCAACTGTATGCCTCCGCTTTTCCTGAGGACGAAATGCAACTGGAAGTATCAGATAAACAATTGTCAGTAAATAATGGCTATTACTATCTGTGTAATGGCAAATGTATGTATAGCACCGAGCGTTTGCCCGGCGCACATATACTAATGAATATCAGTGAGCTGACCGGAAGAATATTTCAGGCATTACAACCTTATATGAGTTTAATGCTGAATAAGTGATTCCAGATAACGTACCCTTTCACAAGCTGCCAGCAGGAAAGCACCGACTCCGAAGTTTGAAGTAGAATTAGCATCTACGACTTGCCCCGGTATGGCTTTCTCGCCGATGGGTTGCACATAACCGATCTTTCCGTCGGGCTGTAAAGCAACTGTTGACAAATATTTCCATGCTTTCTCAACCACAGGTTGATAATGGGCAGAGTCTAGGAAACCGTTATTGATCCCCCATTGCAGACCGTACGTAAAGAATGCCGTACCACTTGTTTCGGGTCCCGGTGCATGCTGCGCATCGAGCATACTACGCGTCCAATACCCTTCAGGTTGCTGACAGGCCGCAACAGATTTTGCCAATGTACGGAAACGGTCTATATATTCCTGACGATACTTATCTGTTTCCGGAAGGTCTTTCAAGACTTTCGCCAGCCCCGCCAGTACCCAGCCATCACCACGTGCCCAGAAATCCTTTTTACCATTCACACTTTTGTGCTTGGGGTATACGTATTTTCCATCGCGATAGTAAAGTCCGGCTTCTTCATCATACATGATACTGTCTGCATAAGCGAGGTATTCATGCAGTTTCTCCAGGTAAAGTGGATTTTTAGTGATATTATATAGTTTGGTCATCACAGGCATTACCATATATAAACCATCCGCCCACCACCAATAATCATTGTTGGGTGTACTCATCTGATACTCCATCACCTCACGGGCACGGGCTATCTTATGTGTATCCGGTTCCAGATTATATAAATCGGCATACGTCTGAAAACAGATCTGATAATCGCCGAACAGTACATAATCATTGCTTTCGCCATAACTGTACTTCCAGTTGGCTTTATGATCCGATTTAGCGCCTTTCCACTCATTATGTTCCGCCCATCCTTTTGAGTATTCCAGGTATTCCGGCTTGTTGGTCAGGAAGTAAGCCTCCATGTTTCCGGTATGATAAGCGGCATTGTCCCAGAAAGAACGCCCGTGTTCCGGATGGTTTGTCTGCCAGTAGCCATTGACTTTATGAATAATGTCAACCACTTCTGCCGAAGATGAAACTTTCTTGGTTGTGCAACCGGCACACACCGCACAGCCTACCACCAGTGCGGAAAAAAGAGTTGCATACAATTTCTTCATATCTTTATTTTTTTGTATTTGTATTCGTATTCGCTTCCAGTACATATATCATTTGAGGTTCAATCTCCGCCGTGCGTTCACCGTCGCCTTGACAAGTGTGCTGTACAAAGAGATTGAGTTTCCGCTGCTTCTTCCACAATTCCGTGTCATGGGACGGTTCCCAGGCATCTACGGAAAAATCCGTCAGGTCGGTGACTATCCACTTACCGTTGGCAACATCAGCAGTATGCGCCATTGAGACACGGCTGCCCCGCTCTTCGTCACGGAAAATATAGAAGATTTCTCCATCCTCTACCACAATACGCGGACGGGCAACAGGAATCATCTTAGTGCCTCCTCCCTTCAGTGTAAACGGAGTCTTGCGGTCTGTCACCTGACGATTATGCCATGTCTTCCCGTCATTCCAGACAATGCGATATTGAGGGACTTCACTGTCCGAACTCCTCCAATAAGTGGCAATATAAGGATTGCCACCAGCGTCTGCACTCATACTTGTCTGGTTTATCAATTCCGAGTTTTGTGGAATACGACAAGCATACTCTGCATTCGAAGCTGTAATCGGAAGTTTATATTGTTCACCATCCGACTTATACCAAGTCACTCCGTTATCAAAAGAACGCGCGTAGCAAAGATCATGGTTGGTCTCCACCTGCCAGGTTCCACGCCATACCCATGAGAGATGAATCGTACCTTTCTCGTCTACATATAGCTGCCAGTAAGCATTTCGTTTGTCTTCACCATCAATCAGGACATCCTGTACACGGGCCCATTTATGGTCTTTCAATGAATAACGGTTCATCACCAGATTTCCACGTCCGGAAGAACCGGAACGGTAGACAAACAACAAATCCCCGTCTGTCAGAGGGTAAAATTCCGGATAAGTAACATTTCCTTCGTCCACTCCGGTCATCGGCATTTTATCGCCCAGTTCCAAAGAACCGGGGGCGATACTGCGGCAGTAATTCAACTTATGTCCATGGTGGTCAAAAGAAACGTGCAGATACCCTTCTCCGTCCACCATTATACTGATGATATTGTGGGCATCTTTTACATTTCCACGATATTGAGTACGATGCAATGTCCATTGCTTCGAATTTAGTTTCCGTTTGCCCAACACAAGATAGCCATCGGCATCATAATAGCTGATATATTGCTCATCCCCATGCGTTACCAATGAATTATTGCGGAATATCGTTGTATTGACAGATGTACAACTATATCCTTTGGCAACTTCCACCAGTTTTTGCGAAAAGCACAAGGCAGAAACAGATAGTAATAAAAAAGTAAGCAGCAGTGTCCGTTTCATGATCTATTTTTTCTGTTTGTCAGATTTCTTGTATTTGTCAGATTTCTTCTGTTTGTCAAAGACGGTCAAATCCCACTTTTCATGCCATGGGATGGTAATAGCTCCGTCTTTTATCAATACAGGAAGCCATACATAGCGTGAATCTTCGAGGTCTTTCTTTTTCCAGCGGTCAAACATGGCAATATATGCATTCTTCTTTCCGATAACCGGTTGTACGTATGTACTCTGCGCATAGAAAGTCTTGTCTGCATCCGGACCCGTACAAGGATTACCTATCGTTTTCCATGTACCCATGATGGAATCCGCCACTGCGATTTCCGCTACATTCGGGTCCCAGCCGGTGCAGCCGGAACTTAACATATAATATTTGCCCTTATGCTTAAACACTGCCGGAGCTTCACGGGATTCTTTGATGAAATTGCGTGTAAAGCGTCCGCTTGGTTTCAGGTAATCGTCTGTCAGGAGACTGATATACATGGTTTCGTTATTTTCTGAAGAATAGAATTGGTAGGCACGTCCGTCATCATCGACAAAAACTGTCTGGTCACGGCTCATCGCATTATTCGGTCGGAAACTTCCCAAGTAAGTGAATGGTCCGTTTGGAAAATCAGAGACAGCTACACCCGCACACGCTTTGCTGTAATCGGCACTCTCTACATGTGCCCACATCACGAACTTACCTGTCTTTTTATTATAAATCACTTTCGGACGTTCCAAAACCTTCGACGGATGCAGGTCATGGTTCGGGTCCTCTTTGACTGCCGGAAGCACAATGCCCTCAAACTTCCAGTTCAGTAAATCTTTGGAAGAATAGCAGCCTACTCCCGTCACATCTGTACGATAACACTCCCATGTAGCCCAATCAGGCAAAATCGTTTTGCCCTTTTTATATTCTCCATACCAGTAGTAAGTACCGTCGTGGTAAAGAAGTCCCCCGCCATGCGCATTGATAGGGTTACCATCCGTATCCTTCCACACTTCCCCGGGAATAATATAACTATTCTTCTGAGCTCGCATTTGTATTGGCAGTAACCCTATACAAACCACTACCAGTAATAACATTCTTACCATATATATTTCATTATTTTTGATGTTTCTCATTATTCTCTGCCGACATATCACCTCGCAGTGAAATCATTCGCTCACAAAGATAACCTATACCATAAAGAAAAGAGTTCAAATATCCGTCAAAAAAGGGATATAAAAAGACCATTCTTCGCAAAATGTATAATCTTCCGGAATTTTCCCCTTTCTCATAGAGAATATTTATTGCTGAAAGCAATAAATATGAAAAGTATATCCGCCGGCTTCTATATATACGATATTAATCAAAATTCCACCTATCCATCCATTTTATAAAGGGGACTCCTTTATCATCAAACTGAACAGGCAGCCAGATGTAGCGTGAATCCGCCAGGCTCTTCGGACGCCACATATCCGCCATAAAGAAAAATTGCCCTTTCTCCGGCAAAGGCAATATATAAGTACTTTGTCCTCCAAATGTCTTATCCGCATCTTCACCAACACAAGGGTTCGGCAGTTGCTTCCATTCGCCCAACATAGAATCAGCGGTTAGCAAACGGGCTTTATTAGGATCCCATCCCGTGCAGCCGGAAGTTATCATCCAATAAGTTCCCTCTTTCTTGAATATAGCAGGAGCCTCATTGTGTCCACCAGGGAAAATACGGATATATTTTCCTGTATGACTGAGATAATCATCGGCCAGTTCTGCAATCTGCAATGTCAGGTTATCTTCTGAGGAATAGATATGATAAGCCTTTCCGTCATCGTCCACAAATAAAGTCATATCACGGGACATTTGTCCGTCTTTCAGATCACGCTTTACGAACATACCTTTTGCAATAGCTTCATACCACTTCGGTGTCCACCATTCCTTATACTCTTCCGGATTCCACTTCATTTTCCGTTCTTTTCGGGTCATGTTCAAGGGGTAAGCTCCCGGATTGACCCTGCCGGAGCGAATGAAACGATAGGGACCGGCAGGAGAATCACTCACTGCAACGGCTGCACGCGCAGGTCCATAACCTTGTCCTTTCAGTTCTAAATGAAGCCACATGACAAATTTCCCGGTTTTCGCATTATAGATCACCTTGGGGCGTTCCATGATGCATCCTTTCTCAATGTCATGCCCTTCTTCCTCAGAGACAGCTAAGGCAATACCTTCAGATTTCCAGTTATACAGGTCTGTTGATGAATAACAGTTGATTCCCTTCTCTGTGACAAAACCGGATGCAGGACGGTGTTCTCCAAACCAATAATATTTTCCTTCATGGAAAAGTATTCCGCCACCGTGCGCATTGATGACATTGCCATCCGTATCTCTCCAGACCTTTCCGGAAGCGATTCCCTTTTCTTTTTGATAGACCCTTACATAATCTATTTCATACTTCATCGGCAGGGCGGCCTCATCAATCGGGCCACCGTTAATTCCGCCAATGGCGAGGTTCAGTAATAGGTATTGTGGTTTTGTAAAAGGATTGGTACCTTTACCGATACTTCCATTCCTTGTGGTGCTCAGAGGAATTTCATTCAGCAGTTCATCGTCCAGATATAGTTTGATAGCCTCTTCATCCCAATCCATACGCCAGATATGGAACTTAGATGCCCAATCGGGATCTTTGTCGGTGAAATGCGAATAAGGAGTAGCCTGACTGTCCCATTTTGCATGCCAAGGTTTGTCTGTTCCCCAAGCAGCATTGGCTAAGATATGTGGTGTTCCTTTAATCTGATAATATTCCATGATATCTATCTCACCACATGAAGGCCATTCCATATTGCTTCCCAATGTCCAGATAGCAGGCCATGCTCCTTTTGCCACGGGAATACGCGCCTTTATCTCAAAACGCCCATACAGAAACTCTTTCTTTCCGGCAGTAGTCACTGAAGAAGAGGTATAGTCAATAAATTCTCTCTTCTTCCGCCAATCATTACTTCCGGATACATAAAGAGGATTTTTACGGTTCTGCTCTTTCCGGGCTTCTATTATCAACAGCCCATTCTTGCAAACTGCATTGTCGGATTGATACCATTGAGCTTCTTCATTACGCGCATATCCTTGCTCAAAGTTCCATACAGAAGAGTTCAAAGGACCATCTGCATTAAATTCATCACTCCAAACAAGTTGCCAGTCGTCCTGGGCAAATGCGCATAATGAAAATGACAAGCCCATCATTAAAGTTACAATCTTCTTTATCTTCATACTAAGTTGTTTTTCTTTGGTATATCCAAACCTATTGAACTATTTATCCCTAATAAATAAAATGATTCATATTTACATCAGCAAAAATAAGACTTCAATAAAAAATAAAGGACTAGAAATCGTGCAATTAGGTCAAACTTTAGATCATATTCATTAAAATGACTCAATAAAAGGCATCTTTGCACGATTTTATATCGAATAGTAACATATAAGAAGTCATATAATCAAACGCAGGAGACAAGTTCAATCATCTCATCCCCTGCATTTACTACCTATATAAAAAATACCTATCGATTACTTCGTCATTGTACCCCTCAAGCGATACCTCTTTCCACCGGACTCGTAATCGTAACAAAATGTAAATGTGCCATCCTCAAAACTAACGGTTCCGTTAGAAACCGGAAGATTCTTCCAGCCAGCCACTGTGAAAGTACCGTCCGGTTGGCGTGTAAACGTCACACCGTTGTTATCAATTGAGTTGAAATAGTCTTCAGTTGTTATGTTTCCCGTTGGTGAAAGATCTGAATTCTGCGTAACATTAAAGAAACGAGCCTGATCTTTATTCACTGCCTTCAACGTACGCTGCATATTAACGGAAGAAGGAGTCAGTTCTTCATCATTGTCAGTCAACGTATATCTGATGGCTACCATCTGATAAGTCCCTGAAAAGTCATTCGTTAAATTGAGATTCATTATGAGAACTGTATCCTTAGGCTGTTTCACGTAATCGGATACTGACTCAATTTTGAAAGTCAACGCATAAAGTTTATCACAATCCAATCCGGAAGTTTCGACAGTAAATGGCAACCGACTATATACATCGCCCGCTTTAATGGTCGTGCTCATTGACGGAAAACTGCAAAATTGATCACCCAACTTCTGATATTTTAATGGGGCATCCAACATATACTTATTATTGTACCATTCGATGGTAGCGTCATTGTGAGTCAAGACGACTTCCACATTCCGGTCGATATTCTGGCTACCTCCCGTAGCAATGGCAACATACGCATTTTGCGGACCATCGCCATACGCCACATCAAATTGCTGTACCACTTCATAGGCACCTACAATATAAACTTGTTTGTAGTATTGTTCACCATCCAAAGGGCTCTCTTTACTACAGGATGCAAATAATCCTGCAAGTAGCCCCAACGTATAAATAGTTCTAATTAGTTTCATATTTCTTTTGATTATATAGGTTTATCTCCATTCCGGATTTTGCACGAGGTTCTTGTTTTTATCCAACACACTCTTAGGTATAGGATAGAAATAGTGTTTGTACGAGAATGAACGCCGTGTCAATTTATCGTTCAAAATAGTTGTTGTGTAGAATTTCTGACGTTCATTGCTTCTTGCTTTGACGTTGCAACCGGAGATAGGACGATTGTATGCCTCCATAGCATCTCCCCAACGGCGCAAGTCGTGATAACGACGTCCTTCGCAAGCAAACTCTATTCTGCGTTCATGCTTAATCAGTTCACGGACCTTATTCCTGTCGGCAGCAACAGCCTCAGTAATTCCGGGCAGACCGGCACGATGACGAATCAGATTGAAATACTTCACAATATCAGCTGTATTATGTTCCACCGTCACTTGACTGCCGTTAGGCATCTCCATCGTATAAGGTTCTTTCAACTCATTAATAGCCTCCACATAATTCAGCAATGTTTCCGCATACCGGAAAACCGGGAAATATTTAGCTTTGACCGTACCCTTTTTCATCTCATCTTCCAAATGTCTATATTTGACACAAGTATAGCCTGTACGATTATAATCTTCAGGATGATCCGGATTAGCGGAAGCATATCCGTCGGAATAATAAGTAACCTCAATATTCTTGTACTGATTCTCCGAAGAAGAAGTGCCTGGCCAGAATGAATGGCAAAAGCCTATCGTTGCATAAAAACGAGGTTCGCGATTGTTATACATTCTAGCAGTGCTCGCTAGAAGTGTAAAGCCAGAGAAAGTTTGGTTAGCGCCGCCAATTCTTTCAAAATTAACGCTGGCATCCGGATAAGGATAGTCCTGACTGGATTCATTGATATCTTGTCCGTCCACCATTTGGTAAGCATCAATCAAGTCCTGTACGAGATTCAAGCCACCCCATCCACCTAATTTGAAAGGTGCAGCAGCCACCAATGGGGCATCACCTGTCGGCATTTGACAGGAATAGATAAATTCAGGATTAATCATCACAGGAATTTCACCACTGAATGTATAAGTCAACGAACGGTAATGGTCGATACCGGCTGCTCCCTTTGGATAAGGCTCATAATAATCCGGATCTATCTCTTTGATAAATTCTTCATTAGTGGGCAGATCCTTGCTATCTATTTCTTTGGGAGTCCAATACAACTCAAATTTATTTGAATCAATAATGTATTTTGAATAAGCGGCAGACACTCCCCATTTCGAATTATCATTTTCCTGCGATATAAAGTTTGCGCCGTCACTTGTCCGCTGCCAGTCAGCATAAAACTTATTGCCGTTATACCACGGACTGGCTGCATACAATGTAATTCTCGACAAAGTAGCGTAAGCGGCCCATTGAGTAGGAAGCGTCACAACCGTTGAACTTTCTACTTCCAGTGGCAAGAACTGAATGGCCAGAGACATCCATTTACGGATTTCCAATACGCATTCATCGTATGTTCCTCGTTCCAGTGACATTTCGGCTACCGGCACATCCACATTAAAGGGCGTTTCCGGAACAATGGGCACAGGTCCGTACTGCAACATCAGCAGATAATAATAATATCCTACCAAAAAGTAGCATCGTCCCATCAACTCACGACGTTCAACGTCTGTCACATCGGGTACTTCATTGATTCTCGACAAGGCAGTGAGTGCCATACGAATACCCTGATAATATTTGGGATAATTATTGTAATATCCGTCATAAGGAGTAATCTCGTCTAGCAAAAACTTCATGCCGTAGTGCTGGCTATCATTCCAGGACATGAAATTCTCATCAGAAGCAATTTGGAACGGTGTAGAAGAATTTGACCAAAGTTTGCCTTCATTGGGTATATATTGCGCTGCACCGTTAATATACTGATCCAGGAGTTCTTTGCGAGAGAATACAGAGTCAAGAAAAGTCATCTGGTCAATATATTCTTCGACATCCAGATAATCACCGCAAGATTGCAGCCCGATGGTTATACTACAAACCATCGACAGAAATAAAGTCTTTATAATATTTGTTTTCTTTTTCATAATAATCGTCCTTTAGAAAGTTAAGTTCAACTGTAAGGTGTACATCCTTTGCAAAGGATATTCCGCTCCATTACCAGAGGCTTGCGATGGATCAAAAAGCTTCACTTTATCCCACACATGTAGATTCTCGCCTATCAGACTGAGAGTAGCAGATTCCACACCGACACGACTCTTCAACCAATTATTCGTAAAGCGGTAAGAGATATCTACATTTTTGAGGCGTAGATATTTACCGTCAGCTAACCAGAAGGTAGACTCCTGATTATTATTTTTATTTTCTCCATACGTTAGTCGCGGAAACTTAGCATTCGGATTCTCTGCCAATGCAGGATCAATGCCATTAGCCTCAGCATATTCTCTTGGAATCCAACGATTTCTTGGATCAGCAACCATTTCGAGTAAGTTGCCTCTTGATTCATTTAAGAAAGGATAGAATCCCCGACCACCTTGAAAATATTGTACTTTAGAGACTCCTTCAAACAAAATACTAACACGGAATGCCTTGTAGTTCCAATCAAGTGCAAAACCGTATTGTATAAACGGTACAGCAGAGTAGTTGAGAGGTACGACGTCATCTTTATCAATCTTACCGTCACCGTTCACATCCTTATACTTGATATCACCCGGACGATAATTATCCATAAAGGTCTGTTTGGGACTACTTTTAATGTCATCCTCATCTTTAAATAATCCCAAAGCAATTAATCCGCGCTGTACTTTGTAAGGGACTCCGGAATTAGACTGATATGGATAATTCACCCCACTCTGTTCCCAGTAGATCACTTCGTTTTCAGCGTGAGTAAAGTTACCACGTACAGTAAGAGCCATATCCTTATTAAATGTATGAGTATAAGCTAGTGTACCATCCATACCCCACGACTTCATGCTTCCGATATTAGCATAAGGAAGTACATTGCTTAAACCACCCTCGTCCGGTATATTGGCACGCCTCTGGAAAATATCGGTTGTCTTCGTATGAAAGAAATCCACTGTCATGTCTACCTTATCATCAAAGAAACGGGCATCGATACCAAAGTTCGTTTTTGTACTGACTTCCCATTTTAAATTCATTGATCCGGTACGATTTTCGGCAAGTCCGGTTCCCCATGTACTGGAAACGTTACCTAAAGTAGTTAAATAAGGGAATCGAATATCATTACCATTCTCATCTTTCAGACGATCATTTCCTACCCGTCCCCAAGAAGCACGGAACTTCAGGAAGTTATTGAATGGGAGCAGATTTCTATACCAATCATATTGCGTAGGCACCCACCCCCCGGAAATAGAGGGGAACCAACCGTAGCGACGTTCTTTATTGAAATTTTCCGAACCGGTATAGCCAAGATTACCTTCTACGAGATAGGTATCTTTATAAGAATAGGTAGCGCGGAAGGAAAGTGCCTGATAACGTTTGGGAATGCTGACCAGCACACCGTTTCCCCAATCCACATTGGTCAGTTCCTGGCGGTAAAAATGCGCCAACCCCGTCACACGGTGATCTTGATTAAACAAACGTTTATAGTTGGCGGCAGCTTCGAAATATAATTCCCGATTGGATGCTGATCCCTGTGTTGCTGTCATATCCTCCTTATTTACAGTACGCACAGTTTTCAAGCTACCATCCAAATAACGTCCATCTTTGGGATCGGCATAATATTGTTCGGGGTTCATGTGTCTGTCGACTATGTGTGCACCATTCATGGAGAATGAGAACAAGCCACGTACTGACAATCCCTCTGTGATTATACCCAAATCCTGCGACAAGCCTACATTTATTTTGGTAGAATACGTCTCATTGGTAGTATATCCCATGTAATTCAGGCGTACATACGGTGATTTATCCTCCAGATTAGTGCCATAAGCAGGCAACTGACCATTAGAGTACCTCACTGGAACCACAGTAGGAGGTAAGTTCGCTTGCGATTCCCACAGGTATTTATTGCTTGAGCCTGTTCCTGGTGCGTTTTGTGTCTTGATTACTGCTTCCAAATTCAAACTCAACAAAGTTGTTTTTGTAAGGTCAGCATCAATATTCGTACGGAAATTATATTTATGATAGTTTACATTAACGTCATGTTTGCTTGCAGACTTATCCTGTTTAAATAGAGCTTCAGAGTTAAGGATACCCAAACTCATATAGTAGCGAGCACTTTGTCCACCACCGGAAATACTTAAATGGTGTTGATTGTTAATTACATGATCTTTCAAAATCACATCACGCCAATTCACATTCGGATATAAATCCGGGTCAAGACCTGTTTTGAATAATTCTAGTTCAGTAGCAGAATATACCGGGTCGTCTCCACGAACAGAGCGCGCTTCATTCGCCAATGTTGCATATTGATAAGCATCGGCATATTCCGGCATACGGGGTGAATAAGAATAAGTAGCATTAGTTTTGAAATTGACATGCAACTTTCCGGCTTTTCCTCGCTTCGTAGTAACTACAACTACACCATTGGCACCGCGAGTTCCATAAACGGCTGTTGCCGATGCATCTTTCAGAATACTAAAACTTTCGATATCAGCAGGATCAAGATCGTTGATATTTCCTTCGATTCCGTCTATCAACACCAATGCACTAGAACTGGCGCCAAACGTACTCATACCACGAATCCAGAACTCCGAGAAGTTGTTACCAGGTTCGCCACTTCGGGTCACGGCAATAATGCCCGGCACGCGTCCACCCAACATGTTACTCACCGATACCGCAGGAGCTTGAATCCCTGCCGGGTCTACATTGGTGATAGCGCCTACTACAGAAACCTTTCTCTGAGTATCACGCCCCACTACCACAACCTCATCAAACTCATTGACCGCCTCCTTCAAAGCAATCTTCTCTTTCAGTTTCGTAGCAGTATATTTAATTTCCCGAGTTTCATAACCTATATAAGAAAATACGAGTGTACTTCCGGCAGGAACACCTGTCATCTTAAACCGTCCGTCAAAATCGGTAACAACTCCTACACCCTGTTTTCCTTTTATCTGAACAGACACTCCGATGAGTTCCTGTCCTTGCTCGTCCAAGACGATACCCGCAACATCTATTCCGCCTTGGGCGAACATAGTTGCTGACATGAATACCCAAAATAGTACTAAAATACTTCGTTTCATATTTATGTTTTTCTTAGTGATTATTCTACTGCATACTTCCTAATAGCTTTTCCCCAGGCTTCAGCTATCCAATAGCCACCTTCACCATCGTAACAAATATCATAAGGATAGTTAAAGGTAGCTTCCAGCGGTGTGCCATCTATCTGACTTGCTACATCTACCTGACCAGCTACAGTAGATACATAGCCATCAAGAATATCCAACTTGCGCAAGCAGTACCCCTTAAATCCATCAACAATATAAAAGTTTCCATCTTCGTCCACTGTCATTCCGTTGGGTTGGGCAAACAAAGCTTCTTCCCGAAGACCATCTTGCACTGTCTTTTGGGTAGCCGACCCACAAAACCATTCACATTCTCCATCAGGAGTAATCTTGTAAACTGAAGACAGATTCTGGTCAGACATGTAGAAATTGCTATCTACAAAATAATAAATAAGATAAGGGCCAGGATTTGTGCCAAGAGATCCTGAGAGTTCCAGTTGCTTTATTAATGTTACCTCTTGTGTCTTCACATTGAAGCGACCGAAATTCTTGTTAGAATCAACAAAATAGAGCCATTCTTCTGTCTCATCCAATGCAACAGCACCAATTTTACCACTAAAAGTAGAACCAAGCTGTCCGATACGTGTAGGTGCCCAACCACTTGCTTTCATATAGACATATACTGTATGAGTCCCTTCCCAACCAATACTATACACTCTTTGTTTGTCTTTGGTAACAGCAGGCTTTCCACCTTTAAAACCCGGATGAACGGTAGTCACCTTGTTATCATCCACCGAAATCAAACGGACACGAGGATCATCTCTTTGATAAGCAAGTACCGTATTATTTCCTACGGCTGCAATTCCCCACATGTACTTGAACTTTGCAGATGCAAGGTCACCATCATCATTCCCATCTTTTGAAGCCGAACCAGAGATGGTAGAAACATTCTGGGCCTGTTCATACTTAAAAGTGCCATCTGTAGTCACTTCCTTCCCATCAACAATTACCTTAATACGGTTTCCACCCGGCAATTGTCTGGGCGCAAGGCAATAAAGGGTATTGTTATCGATACCTATCACTGTAGATAAGCGCTCAGCAGCCTCATCCACAAAATAAACCTTTACCTTCGACTTGTCTGTACCGAAGTTAGAACCTTTAACGATAACCTTTTCTCGCAGCTTTCCCTCTACCGGCATAAAGCCCTCCACTGTGACTGGCTGATTCGGATCATAAGTCGCCCCAGTGCTTTTGTTGTCATCGCTATCTTTACAACTTCCTATTAAAAAGAGAAGTGCTAGCACTAAAGAATAGAAAATGCAATTTCTCATAGCAAAAATATTTAAGATATTAGTAAATAAAAAATTAACCGTTCATTAATTGATTTATGATTTCAACGACCAATTAACAAGTGCAAATGTAAGTTAAGTCACTCCAGATGAGGTCCAATATGAGTTATCTGAGGTCGAATTATAGATATTCCTCCTTTTTAAACTATAATTCGACCAAGGAATAAGGATAATCTGATCTGTAAAATAAAAAACACATATAACATAACATCAATAAAACAATAATTTGTTATATGGTAAACCGTTAATGAAATCAGTTCACTCCTTGCAGGTTATCGCTCACATTCTTAAGTCCTTAGCTACGAACAATTAAGTTTTTTGTTAGTCATATTAGTTCGTGCCACTATAGTGGTACGCAAGATGCACTATAGTTCCCTTTACGCACCACTATAGTAGAACGAAAAGATAACTATAGTGGAACGAATTAGCTAATGGGGCAAAAAATATTAATACTACAAAGAAAACTGATTAAATATCCGAAGAGTATAGCTTATTGCTATACTAAACTTAACTATAGCTCACTCTGCTATCCTCAGAATATGGTTTGTTACACCCTACAATGCACTATTTTACAAATATGCATATCAAAATAATTATTGGTAAATAGGTTACCCCTATCTATGCCTATACATTTTGAATAAACCGCTCAATATATTCAGACGGTAACATATCAAATTCTTTTTTGAAACAAGAACTAAAGTATTTAGGATCATTGAAACCAACTGCATAAGCAAGTTCAGAAACACGAACATTAGTGCCTTTTTCCTCCATTATCCTACAAGCTGCTTTCAAACGGACATTTCGAATAAAAGAAGAAGTATTCAAACCTGCCAAAGATTTCAATTTCTTATATAACGTAGATTTACTTGTACGCATTTCATCTGCAAATTGCGCCTGGTCAAAATTAGGGTCTTCCAAGTGATTATTTACACAATGGATAGCACGTTGAATAAAGTCTTCATCCAAACTTGTGTAATTCAGGTCTTTCACCTCAAAAACTATTTGATTTTTAAAGTCACGCGCCATTCGTTCCTTATATTTCAGCAGATTACGAATACGTGCATGAAGAACTGTCAGATTAAAGGGCTTGCTAATGAACGCATCTGCACCAATTTCATAAGCTTCTGCTCTGTCCTCTTCCTTATTTTTGGCAGTCAGCAGAATCATCGGTATATGACTCATCTCCAGATGCCCTTTCACATACTTGCAGAACTCAATACCATCCATCTCAGGCATCATTACGTCAGACACAATCAAATCAACATCCTCTTTTTCTAATACTGCAATGCCTTCTTTCCCGTTCTGGGCCGTAAAGACATTGTATTCACGACTCAATAACTTTGTCATCAGATGTAGCAACTCTCCATTATCTTCCACTAATAATATAGTGTTAGCCTTTATAGTCACTTCCTGAGTTTCGACATCTGCATCCTCCTGTGTATCCTCGTAATTTACAGAATCTTGCATTAAAGAGATAGCCTCATCATCAATTTGCTCTTCATCATAATAAGAACGCTCAATAGGAATCCGTACCATAAATTCGGTACCATGATCCACTTCGCTTTCGACCGAGATGGTTCCTTCATGTAACTCTACCAAATCTTTAGTCAGCGAAAGTCCAATTCCTGTGCCAATAGTATTGAACTTACGATAATCACCTTCATAAAATCGTTTAAAAAGATTTTTCTGTTTCTCTTTTGAAATGCCTTTCCCGTTATCTTTAATCTTCAACAGGACAAAATCCTTATCTGTCTCATCATAAGATAAGGAGACTTGAATAAATCCATCCTCTTTATTGTATTTAGCTGCATTAGATAACAAATTATACAGTATCTTATCCAACTTATCCATGTCAAAGTAGCCTATCATTGATTCAGGATCACAAAGAAATGAAAAGTGTATCTTACGTTTCTTTACTAAAGGCTGGAAACTCTCAGCCGCATTCTTCACAAAGGCAGCAATATCTCCCGGCGAAACCCGTAACTTCAGATTACCTGTTTCCGCTTTTCGAAATTCAAGAATCTGTTGCAGCAAACGTATTAATCGCTGTATATTGCTATTCATTACAGTATACAAGTCATTATGGCTGGGCGCCTGTGTCTTCAGCTCATCAACTGTAGCCGAAATAATGGTCAACGGAGTTAATAGTTCATGTGTGATATTAGTAAAGAACTGCAATTTCGCATGATTCAGTTCTTCTGCTTTTGCTTTTTCTATTTCACGCAGACGCAAGGCATTCCGAAGCAATATACGATTCTTTGCTGTACGGTAAATCGAAACTCCTATAACTGAGACTATTATCACATAGAGCAGATATGCCCACCAGGTAGCCCAGAACGGAGGAAGGACTACCACTGTCAATTCACGTACATAGCCACTCCATTCTCCGTTCTCATTGGTTGCTTTCAACTGAAAAGTATATGTCCCGCTCGGCAGATTGTTATAATAAGCAAAGCGGCGGTCTGCATCCGTATACTGCCAATCCCTGTCAAAGTTCTGTAGCCGGTAAGCATATCTGTTTAGTTCGGGATTCTTATAGGTAAGGGCGGCAAATTCAATACTAAAATTATTGTATTTATGAGGAAGTTCAATCTTACTGGTATAGGTAGGCATTACCGGTGAAATCTTTTGTTGCAGTTCGACCGGCAATTTACTGAAAGAATGATTGAATATTTTAATATCTGTTATCAGAAAATTGGTTTCCTGAGAAGGTATTTCCATTTTATCAGGAAAAAAACTGTTGTAACCCTTATGTCCTCCAAAAAACAATTCTCCATTTCGACTACACGATGAATTGACTATAAAATTATCCTGCAACCCATCGGCAGAAGTATAGATACGGGTCGAAAAATCATTTCCAACAGCAGCTACATAAAGTTTCACTAGTCCGGAAATCGTTCCCAGCCATAAATTACCACTTTTATCTTCTTCTATGCTAACGATAACGTCTCCCGGAATACTATATGCACGCGTCTTTTCCTCAAATTCTCCTTTGTTACGATTATAAAGGTATAATCCTCCTCCCTCAGTACCTGCCCACAATCGTCCAAAACGATCAAGATGTATACAGAGAACTGCATTTGTGATTAGCTTACGATTATGAAAACTATAATTCTCATATTTCAATGTGGAAGGTTGACGGACATCCCCCGTTATATGAATCACACCCAAATTAGAAGTTGCCAGCCAGACACTGCTATCCATATCCTTTATGATATCTCTTACATATATCCAGCCTGCCGACAAACTATCATTAAAGTTCATCGTTTCAAAGCGATAGTCTGTACCGTCAGCCAATCTGACCCCTATTCCTCCTCGCGTGCCAACCCAGCAATTCCCTTCATAATCTTCATATAAAGCCGACACACAATCAGAAGTAAGGAAACCGCTATTCTTTGTAGTCAAGTGTTTTACCTTTTCACCTTTCCGATATACGTAGATTCCTCCATTATACATACCAAACCAGATTTCACCACTCTTCTTACGCTGGGTAACTGCGAAAAGGGATGGCAAATCTTTTAACCCCGAAAATTCCGGTATGTGCGAATACATCTTTAGCTTTCCTGTTTCATACTCTCTACAGGCCAGTCCATAAGTTCCTACTCCAATCCATAGGTTTTGATCTGAATCAGCAAATAAGGTACGAACGGAAGTTACCGGAATATCTTCATCTCCAAAGTTAAGTGTATATAAAGCAAATGTAGATTGACGTGTATCAGCCATCAGAACTCCTCCCCCAATAGCCCCTATCCACATATTCCTCTGAGCATCACGCATAATCGAGTTAACCTCGTCAGAAGGAATACGATAATCTGTTTTTCCCGATTTATAATTAATAAATGCGTCCGGTTCATCAAGTTTTAAGATACTCAACCCACTACGTGTACCAACCCACAGGGTGTGAGTATTGATATCTTCTGCTATATCATATACTATATTATCAGACAAACTGGAATCATCACCGTTCTCATGCAGAAAACGCTGATAAGACACACGTTGCATATCTTTAGGATTCTGCAATTTAAAAAGACCATATCCCCAACTCCCTACCCAAATATCTTTATTACTATCTTCATAAATTACATGAGAAGAATATTGGTCATTGATTTTCGGATATATTTCCACTTTATCTGTGGATGGAGAATAGCGAAATAAGCCTTGTGCCCAGGTTCCAATCCAGAGATCGCCATCTGAATCTTCTAATAATGATTTTATGGTAACATACCGCAGTCTACTATCTCCAAAGTCATCTCCACAAACTACAAAAGTATCTTTCTCTGCAACATAACGACATAAACCGTTATCCGTCCCCACCCAAACAGTATTATCGCGAGTCACACACAGAGCAGACACTACATTGTTAGAAAGATATGGTGCCTTATACTTTTTTATTTCTCCGGTTCTTTTATCCATCACGTTCAGTCCTTCCGATGTACCAATCCAAAGATGATTATTATTATCATCAACCAAACAAGTGATGCTATTGGTAGTCAATAAATCCGGAGAGTAAAGATTGGATTTGTAAAGAGTGGTCTCATAGCCATTATACTGGCAAAGTCCATTACGAGTAGCGAACCAGATAAATCCATCTTTATCTTGATACACTTTTTGTACTTCATTTGTCGGCAAGGAATATGGTGCAGAAAGTTGCTTAAATTTGAGGTTGTAGATGACATCCTCTGTCGCCAATAGTAAAGCAGACTTCAAAAGCAAAAACAGAATCAAAAAACTCAGCTTATAATAAAGGATAACGATTCGCGCGTTTTTCATATGGTCATATTTTGTTCGTTAAATATAATAATTGACAACTATACATACGACCAAAATTATGAATAAAAAATTTAATAAACAACGATTAGACAGTTCCAGCTATACAGATATACTGATAAGTAGAACGTTTTGAAGGAAAATTCACCATATAGGCATTTAAGGCTCACCATTATACATAAAAAATACAGTGGGAAAATATTCCCACTGCACACTTCTCATATTTCTAAATTACTCAAATAGAACCGTTTTTATCTCTTTCGTATCCAAACGCACTGTCACTAGTTTCTTATCTTCCGAAATATCTATCGCCCGAACCGGATTCAACTCTTTCTTTGTAAAGCCGTTCTTACCCTCATTCTTCTTCCAAAGTTGAAGCGTCACATAAATCTTGCTGCCAGCCAATTTATCAGAAGCCATAATCAAAGCACACTCATCGCTGACAGGGTGCAGCCCTTTCGGATACGATGTATATAGTTTATCCCATCCAGCCAATGGTATCATAGCCAGTTCATACTCTCCGTTATCAATAACCGGAATATCCAGCTTGCCGACCCTCCGGGATGTTTCTTTAAATACACCATTCAAACGAGGCAGTGAATAATGTCCCAAACAGATTTCCGTCGGTTCGGAGACCGAAACTTTATCCACTCTCAATATTCCATTCGGCAACGGAATATCGGCCAGTTGATATCTTACTGTACTGTCTGTTTCAAGTACGGCATCACGGCGATAGATACCGTCTTTAAAACTCTGGAACGTATAAAGCCGTAATACTTCCCACTCGCCTTTCTGATTCTTTGTTCCGTAATTCATGGATATTTCTCCGTTCTTACCATCCGCCATCCACGGGAATTCCGTGTTGTAAGCCAATTTGTTATAATTCTCCGTACTACGAAACTTCTGCCAGTCCTTTGCAACAGTTTCATGGCACCATGAGCGCATCTCAGCGCCTCCGCTATTCGGGTAATTCGTAATCAACAGGTTGGTTCCCGGCTGAAACTTATTATAGACATTCCCTTTTTTCAATTCTTTATCCCAAGGACCATTATTTTCGGTGGCAGACCAGAAATCTGAATTTTCCGGCAACAACAAACTCAAAAAAGCTTTTCCGCACCAGTATACACTACCCCGACAACTATAAATCTGCACAGCAGGAGCAAACGGACCATAAAATCCCATCGTTGGAACCCCTTCTTCCAGAAATTTCGGATTTTCCAGAAATTGCAGCAAGGTAGAAGAAGCAATCCTCCTTATCCAGCCATAATTTACATCGCCACTTTTATCATATTCCCACAGAGACAACGGGGCAGTCGCTGCAAAACGATAGCAGATGCTTCGTCCCCACATATTCATCTTACCATCCCGGCTAAACATGTATGGATAGTTAGCTACCATATCATGCTGGTTTGCCAGGAACTGCTGTGCCAACTGGGGAAATTGCTTCTTTCCAAACATTTCCGCCCAAATGGGGCCGTATGTCTGATAAGCCCACGCACTGTAATAATCATAAGCCGGAGCATCATTATACCAGCCTTCCCCCCGATAACGTGCCAGCAGTTTCTTTAAATTCGACTCCAGATAGCTCTCATTCACTGCATAGCCCTGATCTTTCAGAAAACTTAAAATAAAGACATTAAAGAACATCCAGTTAGAGCCTATGGTCGGTCCTTCTCCGTAGCTCAGCATGGTTGCAGCAAGCGAATCCTTTTGCGCTTTTGTCAGCGGGTCCCACAAAACGGCCTGAGCCGCTTTCATTGAAATGGCCAAAGAACCTAACTCCAGTAACGTCTGGCTAGGTCCTCCTTTACGATGAGAAATAAAACTCGGACTTTTCGGATTAGAGATACCGACTAATTGGTGCCGATAGTAATCTGCTACTCTTATTCCATTCATTACCAGTTCCGGATTATCTTTCAACAGGGGTGCTGCAATAAATAAGGTTCGTGCCAGCCCCTCCAACTTAGCAACCGGAACTTGTCCGTCATTATTGGGATATGTTTTGTCCAGTTGCTTCGGAAAGTACATCTGATCATCCAACGTATGGATATAACCGAATGCTCCTTTCAGCAGATACTCTCCCGCCTGTATCCAGTGTTGACGTGTCATTCCCGTATAAGGACTCTTTTGAAAATCAGGCTGCTGTACAGTAAACACACTCTCCTGAGCAATAGCGCCCGACAGTTCTGCCAACGGGAGAACAAATAATAAAAGAACTCCTATCACACAATCTCTTAAAACTTTTCTTCTCATTGTATTTCTATTTTTTGATCCAGCAATCCGTTAATATACACACATAATACTCCCTTCTTATACTCCAGCTTCAACTTGAAACTCCCGTACTTTTGTGGAGTGTACCACTCACCGCCTGTATTGCGCGAAGTTGTTTTCCAGCAATCAGATGTTCCAAGTATATTTGTGCTAGGATATACCTTTCCGTTATATCTAACTTCCGGTTTCATGGTTTGTCCGTTCAGATAATATTGAAGATCACCCAATTGTAAAAGGGAGCCTTGATAATTGTCTGCATCCAAAGTGACCGTTTGTTCCAATACAAAAGCCTTCTTCGGGTTGAACTTGAAATCCTTCTCCGTTACAACAGTCTTTTCCTTCTTCGCCCCCGGGAAACCTTTAAAATCACAGGCAATCCCTGTGCAATAGCCTTGCGGATACCGTGAACTGACAATCCAATCGTAATAATTGCCATACATCCATGTGAGCCGCAAAGGCGTATTTTTTGAATTTGGTACTATATAAGGACGGACATTATTCTGCTGCGAGTCTTGCGTAACCGCTTCTGTAGAGACCACCTCCCCGACCTCGTTCAAGATAAATTTCACGATCTCGTAAACCTTCCCCTGCTTTCCTTCCACAGGCAACGAGCAATAAACATGATTCGTATTCGCCGGATCTATAGTCATACCGGCACTGTAACATTTCTCCGAGTTTGGTGTCTGGTGAAAATGACCGCCGGCGTTGGCAAGGAATGTCTTTTTCCATTCGTGTCCGTTCCACTTCGCATAATAGTAATCATGGGAATTCTTATCACTACTGATTCGTACCATTGCAATGACCGGATTATCATTCTCATCCGAAGCAACCTGCCACACCCAATCGCGTGCGGATGGATTATCTATCAGAGTAGATGGATACTGACGCGCATAATCATCCGTCTTATTCACTTTAAAAGTACCGTCAGCAATAGTCGAAAGAGTATTCCCCTTAACATCCTTCAACTGCAAAGAGTGAATGTCTATATAATTAAAGTAGAGGAAATTAGGATTCTCATTATCCGGATGACCGGTTGTATAAGCAAAATAAATCTTATCTTTCCCATTCGACATATACTTGGCATAAGGACGGGCACCGGTAGACTGTACTATCTGATACGGTCCCCATTCCACCGCCACCTGATCATTCTGATCGGGCAACGACAGCTTGGCGATAGTAGGGTGCCAGCCAATCCCCCGCCAACAGAGATAGATATGTTCCGGATCATCCGATAAGATAAACGGAGACGGATAGGTGGTATTGTCCTTTGTTTTAATCACCTTTTCCTCTCCCAATGTCGTAATATCTCCGGGAAGGCGGGAAATACGATAGTAGAAACAAGGCTCATCCGTGTGACGGGAATAAAAGATCATAATCCGTTCATCCGGCAATACCAGAAACGTCGGATTATTGTGATCATCCGGCTGAAAATAGGAACGAATCAGTACCTCGTCCTGTCTTTTCTTTTTAAAGTCATACTGCATCGCTTTAATATTGCCGTGTATATCAATATAGCCGACATATGTCTTGTTTATTGTACCTTTTTCATTCTCATAATGCAACGCACGCGGATCAGCGAACCAACACCATGCTCCTTCGGAAGTTACTTCATACACTTGAGAAGATGCTACATTTTTATCACTGCCGGCATTTACAATGTCAACTTCGTGTCCTTGCACCGACAGCAAATGACAGAACAAATATAAAATCAGAAAAGGTAAAATCAGCTTCGCTCTCATGGTAACCAACTATTTTTTAGATTCAGCGCAAAAATAATGCTTTAGATACAAAAGGACATCCGAATACCGTTCATTAAAGTCCAAATTTAGATCATCTTCCCTATTATGAATGATAATTACCCTCCTTTGACAGATATGTAACCTTTTTATTTAGGTGGATCCCCTATCTTTGTCGTACTTATAATATAATAAAAATCTAACTATAAATATCATGAAGCATTTATTTACCAGAATCTTTCTATTCCACTTATTACTCATCGGAACAGTACAAGTAACGGCACAGAATAAGAAATCCGGCAATCCTATTCTACCGGGGTTCCATGCCGACCCGGAAGTACTGTATTCTCATCAGACAAAACGCTATTATATTTACCCCACCAGTGACGGATTTCCGGGATGGGGCGGAAGTTATTTTAAGGTCTTTTCATCGAAGAATTTAAAAACATGGAAAGAAGAGACTGTGATTCTGGAGATGGGCAAAAATGTGTCTTGGGCAAACGGAAACGCATGGGCTCCCTGCATCGAAGAAAAGAAGATAGACGGGAAGTATAAATACTTCTTTTATTATAGTGCCAACCCAACGACCAACAAAGGCAAGCAAATAGGAGTTGCCGTAGCCGACTCCCCCACCGGACCTTTCACAGATCTGGGCAAACCTATCATCACCTCTTCTCCCACAGGACGGGGACAGCAGATTGATGTGGATGTATTCACCGACCCCGTATCCGGCAAAAGCTACCTCTATTGGGGTAACGGCTACATGGCAGGAGCCGAGCTCAACGACGACATGCTGTCCATCAAAGAAGAGACAACGGTAGTATTAACTCCCAAAGGAGGGACTTTGCAGACTTACGCATACCGTGAAGCTCCTTACGTTATTTATAGAAAAGGAATTTACTACTTCTTCTGGTCTGTAGACGACACCGGCTCACCCAACTACCACGTAGTTTATGGTACCGCCCAATCACCGCTAGGTCCGATCGAAGTAGCCAAAGAACCAATAGTACTCATCCAAAATCCAAAAGAAGAGATCTACGGACCTGCCCACAACTCTATCCTGCAAGTACCGGGAAAAGACAAATGGTATATCGTATACCACCGTATCAACAAGAACCATCTGAATGACGGACCGGGCTGGCACCGCGAAGTATGTATTGACCGGATGGAATTCAATCCGGACGGAACAATCAAACAGGTAATCCCTACACCATAACACCGCAACAGAGATTCATACTAAAATAAATACTAAGATGAAAAACATTCTGACTGCGACATTCCTGACCTGCATCTGCATAACAGGCAGCGCGCAAATAAATCATGGATATCCTATAGACCCTGTCCCCTTTACTTCCGTTAAAGTGACGGACAACTTTTGGGGACAGCGCCTTCAAGCAAGCCGTGAAGTAACCATCCCTCTGGCATTCAGCAAATGTGAAGAGACGGGACGTTACGAAAACTTTGTAAAGGCAGCACATCCCAGCGATACCTACAAAGTAGAGGGCTTCTCTTTCGACGATACCGATGTATACAAAACAATAGAAGGAGCCAGTTACTCTCTGCAAACCTATCCGGACAAGAAACTGCAAAAGTACATTGACAGCGTACTCGTCAT
Organism: Bacteroides sp. B1-V-101; assembly: GCF_023656585.1. NCBI lineage: Bacteria > Pseudomonadati > Bacteroidota > Bacteroidia > Bacteroidales > Bacteroidaceae > Bacteroides > Bacteroides sp. B1-V-101. Next base: position 48,558 of record NZ_JAMOKH010000032.1, read on the forward strand.
TGTTGCCGGAGCACAGGAACCGGACGGTTACCTTTATACAGCCCGCACCATGAACCCGAAGCACCCGCACAACTGGGCAGGAAAAGAGCGTTGGGTAGCGGTAGAGAACCTGAGTCATGAGTTCTACAATCTGGGCCACATGATAGAAGGAGCCGTAGCGCATTATCAGGCTACCGGAAAACGAAACTTCCTCGATATCGCCATTAAATATGCCGACTGTGTCTGCCGCGAAATCGGCAACGGCCCTCAACAGAAGAAATACGTACCGGGGCATCAGATAGCCGAAATGGCTTTAGTCAAACTATACATGGCGACGGGAGACAAAAAGTATCTTGATCAGGCAAAGTTCTTCCTGGATACCCGTGGATATACCAGCCGGAAAGACACCTATAGTCAGGCACACAAACCTGTGGTAGAACAGGATGAAGCCGTAGGACATGCCGTACGTGCCGTATATATGTATTCCGGCATGGCAGATGTGGCAGCCATCACCGGAGACAGCAGCTACATCAAAGCGATAGACAAGATTTGGGACAACATCGTTTCTAAAAAGATTTATATAACCGGAGGCATCGGTGCACGCCATGCAGGCGAAGCATTCGGCAACAACTACGAGCTGCCTAACCTGTCCGCTTATTGTGAAACCTGCGCCGCTATCGGCAATGTATACATGAACTACCGTCTTTTCCTGCTGCACGGAGACGCCAAATATTTCGATGTCCTGGAACGCACACTATACAACGGTCTGATATCGGGTGTATCACTGGACGGAGGTTCTTTCTTCTACCCCAACCCGCTGTCTTCTAACGGAAAATACAGCCGCAAACCTTGGTTCGGCTGCGCCTGCTGCCCTTCAAACGTCAGCCGTTTCATTCCGTCATTACCGGGATATGTGTATGCCGTGAAGAACGATCAGGTATACGTGAACCTTTATCTTTCCAACAAAGCCGAGCTAAAGGTAGACAAGAAAAAGATTCTGCTGGAACAAGAAACCGGCTATCCCTGGAATGGCGACATCCGCCTGAAAATAACGCAGGGCAATCAGGACTTCACCATGAAACTCCGTATCCCCGGCTGGGTACGCGGCAATGTACTTCCCGGTGATCTGTATTCTTACGCCGACAATCAGAAACCTGCCTACCAAGTATCCGTAAACGGACAGACAGTAGAAAGCGATGTCAATGATGGCTATCTCAGCATTGCCCGCAAATGGAAAAAGGGAGATGTGGTAGAGGTACATTTCGACATGATCCCCCGAATAGTAAAGGCAAATCCAAAAGTAGAAGCCGATCACGGACGTGTTGCCGTTGAACGCGGCCCCATCGTTTATTGCGCAGAATGGCCGGACAACAGATTCAACGTCCACAGCATACTTCTCAACCAGCATCCGCAATTCAAGGTAACAGACAAACCGGAGTTACTTTACGGCATCCGTCAGATAACGACCGATGCGCAGGCATTAAGTTATGACAAAGCTGGAAAACTGGTAACTAAAGACGTAGAACTCACACTGATACCCTATTATGCCTGGGCACATCGGGGCGAGGGTGACATGGAAGTATGGCTGCCTATCGATGTAAGCGCCACATCAGCACAGCCACAGGAAGCGGGAAAATGGGAAGATAACGGATTCTTTAAGAATTAATAATAAGCTGAGTCGAAGATAAGAAAGTACAGAGAACTTTTTAGGCACGGATTTCACAGATGAACACGGCTTTTATTCATTAAGACCGTGTAATCTGTGAAATCCGTGCCTAAAATAATATTATTATATCAATCAGCCATTATCTTCACATCCGGCGAAGGGGCCCGGAACCAATATTCCGTCACTTTTCTTCCCTGTCCCGGAACCGTAAAAGACAATTTAATCAGATTATCATGCAATCGTTCCACACTGATTTCATTCTTTACTCCTTGTATGAAAACCGGATCAACCGATTTTTCCACCATCTCCACGTAAGTGCCATCCGACGGCAAACTGTACTCTCCCTGACAATAGATGATGGCATTTGACCTGCCGTTCATACCGGCTGTCATTATATTCATGAATGTCTGATCAGGCGATACGATCTTTAAAACAGGCAATAACAGAATTTTATATCCATGTTCGCCCGGTTGCACAACGCAACTCTGCCATACTCCTTGCAAAGACCTGTTTTCCACTTCTTGTCCGATAGGTACTACAAGTTCGGGAAAAGTAGGTCTCTGTGCCTCCGATCTGGACAGATTAAACATTATCGGAGCAGTAAAACGTACTTTCACTGCCTCGCCTCTATCCATTCCCGGTTTCCATTTAGGCATTAACTTCACTACACGCAAGGCTTCTTCGTCCAGCAAGGGATCGACTCCTCTTACAACTTTAGCCTGATCCAATGTTCCGTCTTCCATAATGACGAACTGTACGATCACACGACCAGAAACGCCTTTCTTCTGTGCTTCTACAGGATACTTGATATTTGTAGTCAAAAACTTCATCATCGCCTGCATCCCGCCCGGAAACTCCGGCATTTGATCGGGCATCAGATAAACTCCATCACTATCTACCTTCTCCACAGGCTTTTGTTGGGCAAGCGAAGGCAGGCATACCAACAATGCAATAAACAAACCGAATAATTTTGTGTTCATGGCTATCATATTTTAAGGTTAAACAATACCGCAATATAGTGTATTTTTATTAAAACACAGCAATATTCGTCTGTTTCTTTTCGCATAATGAAAAAATATCTATAGTCGCCAATCACTATTTACTTATGATAGATTCGGCTCTTAAAGTTTCACGCACAACCTTCCAGCCTTCACCATTATCAAAATGATAATATAAGTAGAATTGCTTTTCTTCTGGATTATAATAGTTCCGATATCCATATGAGCCATCATTGGGATCAGAACTTGGAGATAACATTTCAACTTTTAATCCATTCTCAGAATCGAAAGCAGATATCAGTACTTGGTTATCGGCATCTACAGTGATTACCATCGAATTTTTGTTGATTGTTTCTTTGGTATCATTCGCATCGTAAATTTGTCCGGCAATGTAAGTGCGTATCTTATTATATGCCAATGGCATGATAATTTTAGAGTCGAACGGCATTACGACATCATCCATAAAGACGGAAGAGGCATAGTAAGTGGGTGTCTTTTGGGATGCATACTGATTCTTTTTATAAATTCGGAATAATACATTCCTTTTTTCTTCATTGATTTCGTAAGGTGTTGCCTCTTTAATGCGGAACGAAAGAAAGTAAGCAGAGTCAACGGATAGTTTTTCAATGATCGATGTCTTTATTTTCACTTGTAATTTTCCCACTTCATAGCTGGGGTTCACTCCTGCTTTTATTTCAACGATAGAAGATAAAAGTGAATAATCCCCGTCCTTCAGCTCACGGGCATATTTATCTGTTTCATCCATGTAGGTATTATAGTTATATTCCGTCAACAGCTCCGGATCTTTTTCTATGGTCAGATGCACATCCTGATCTATAGGATTAGTGCCGCTTACTGCGAAAGGCTGCACGCCTATGATATCTTCTTCATTATTCAGTTCAAATTCAGCGTGAAATATTTGCTCATTGTCGCTGATTGCATAGATCATCTTCTTGTAGCGTTCATCCTTGAAGAACTCGTCGCCATTGGAGCATGCCACCAAGCTTCCCCCACATAAGATTGTTAAAAAAGCTATATAAATATATTTTGTTTTCATGGTTATTTATGTTTTAATACGAAGTAAATTATTAATTCTCCCAGCCCGGGTTTTGGTCGAGATTTTCTACACGACGTACTTCAGCTTTGGGCAAGGGTAATAGAATCAGTCTTTTATCTATCACGCGATTTCGGTTGTTAACCTGATTCACAGGAATCGGATTCTGATAATAAGTATATTTATCTCCTCCCAAACGCATTCCATAAACACCAGTTTTTTCAGTCTCTTCATATATGCCCCACCGACGTACATCAAAGTATCTGCGGTTTTCGCAAGCGAATTCGATCATATATTCTCTCTTGATGATGTTGTCCAAAGTTGTTTCATCTGATGCGGCTTCTGTGTCAGATAATCCAGGCAGACCGACGCGATTTCGTATCGGGTTGAAGTATTTTTGTATTTCAGTTGGAATACGTTCGACTGTATAGCTTTGCGGAGCATTATTTCCACCATTGATTGCGGGTAATTCGACGGTATAGCTTTTACTCAGGTGATTTATTGCTTCTACATATCCTAATAAAATTTCCGCATATCGGATGATAGGAAAATATTTGGTAGTTCGCATACTTCCGGTTCCTATCCATGCGTCGTCCGCATGGATCCATTTAGTCAGCACATATCCTGTTGCCGGATAATCCAGAGGATTGGTTATGGCGGAATTTTTCCCGGAAAACAGATCGCGTCCTGAAGTTACCATTTGATGATACCACGCCCTATAAGGGCCATATTGTTCTTGGGTATTGGAACGTGCTGCCCAGTAACGTCCGGAGTAACCTATTGTAGCATAAAAACGATTCTCTCGGTTCAGATACATACCGTATACTCCCATCGGAATAGTGTAGCCGGAGAACTCCTCTGCACTGGTGGAAAAGTAATCATCGGTCACTGTACCGTTTGCTACATGATATGGATATTCTTTACTTGCATCATTTTTATCTCGTCCATCCACCATATAATAAGCGTCTACCAGTTTTTGAGTAACGCAGAGGTTGTTCCATCCCCCCATTGCTTTTTCCGTCGGGAAACTGCATTGTGTCATGTTTGCCATAGCATCCGACTGTCTACCCCAGATAAATTCTGGATTTTTACTGCCTATCGTTTCTCCGGTGAACATTTCTGAATAGGAACGATAATAGTCGATATTCTGAAAATCGGGGTCAGTGATTGTCACGGAAGCCGGCAATACTCGGGGAGGCATGCTGGGATCGATGGGAGAAGTATGCAATTTGTATTTGTTCATCTCAATGACACGTTTACATGCTGCAGCTGCTACTGCCCAGCGTGTTTCATCGTAGTTCTGATTCACATAGTTGGCTCCGTCCACTGTCCGCTTCCAGTTGCCGAAAGCTGTGCGTGCGGCCTGTCCGCCATTATATAACGGACTTGCTTGTTGCAACCGCAGACGAGCTATCAACGCAAAAGCAGCACCACGTGAAGGACGTCCCAAAAAAGTCGGATTTAAGTCTATAGGCATATATTTGGCAGCAAGTTCCAGTTCATTACAACAGTAATCCACACATTCGTCATAAGTCGAACGGGAATAATTGTAAGTTTCAGGTAATTCATTATTGGGTAAGATATCATCACCGAGTATAATGCACGGACCATAAGACTGGATCAGATTGTAATAAGCATAACCACGCATCATGTGGGTGTAGCCAGTGATTTCCTCATCTTGTATTGTATTCATGTGAGCCTCTCCTTTGCGTGCCAGTATGTAGTTACATTTACGGATCACTTTATACATGGACGACCATATATTCATGCTATAGTTACCGATGTTATCGGCATTAATAGTTCCCAGAATGTAGGAGAGTCCGCGAAGGCCATGCTCCGGATTCTGACTTGAGAAAGCTTCATCCGTAGCCATCGGACCGGGAGTGACCGGATCGGTAAGGATGCGGCTCTCGTCGGGGAACTGATCTGATGTTCCCCACATATATTGTACCAGATACTCGTATTTAGTAAAGATACTGTCAAACTTCATTGTATCGTCAAAATAGTCGTCGACTCTTAAAAAATTGCATGAGGTGAATCCTCCGGTCGTAAGTATCCCAAGAAATACGATGAATAGGTTTATTGATCGGTGTAATATATACTTTTTCATAATTTTGTTATTTAATGATCATGTTTAGAAATGAACGATTGCCTGGAAACTAACGCGGCCCGGAATCGGATAAGCACGTCCATTACTTGTGGCGAGTTCCGGATCGAATAATTTAACGCTGTCCCAAGTGTGCAAATCGTTTGCTACTACAGCGAGATCGATCGAATTTATTCCAATACTTTTTAATAAATTACAGTTACAGTTATAGTTCAGGCTGATTTCATCGAGCCGTAAATATTTGCGATTGCCTTTCCAGAATGTAGATGCCTGCGCATTGTTCTGATTGCTACCGTAACTTAGCCGCGGGAACATGGCATTGGGATTTTCTCTCATACTGGCTGGTATGCTGGGATCGTCATAATCGGCCGGAATCCAACGGTTGGCAGGATCGGCTGCAATAGTGAGTACATTGCCCAGTTTACCATCATAGAAAGGAATATATCCCACATTATTGCTTCCCCATGTCCATATTTTGTAATAGTCTGTATTACCTATTCCACTGAAACGTACGCCCAATGTCAGCTTTTTCCATCGAAATTCTCCTCCGAAACCATACATCAGACGCGGGTAATCCTGATAGCTGACTGGTACCTGGTCGTCACTGTTAACAACACCGTCACCGTTTACATCCTTATATTTGATATCTCCCGGCAGGTAACTTCCGAAATCTTGTTTCGGGCTATTGTTGATCTCTTCTTGGTCCTTGAAAAGTCCTAAAGCGATATAACCTTTCATGTAGCCATTAGGGCGTCCTGTTGCTGATGTATATTCATACTTGGTATCTCCTTCCTCATAGTAGTTCACCTTATTGGTAGAGTATGTGAAATTAGCACGAAGCGTGAATTCCATGTCTTTATTGATGCGTTGGTTGAAGGTGATATTGCCGTCGCTACCCCAGCTTACCATACTGCCCACATTACCGAATGGCATATTTACGAGTCCTACAAAATCAGGAACTTGTTTGCGTTCTTGGAAAATTCCGTCGCGAGTATCCCGGAAGAAGTCTATTACAAACTCAAATTTATCGAATAATTTACCTTCCAGACCGACGTCAAACTTCTTTGCTTTTTCCCACTCCAGATTATCTGCCCCGATCGAGTTTTCCCAAATACCTCCCTTGGTATACTTCCAGTTTGTGGTAGCGGAACCATTTACATTTATGCTGGTCAGATATGGAAAACGCTTGTCGGTGATACGGTCGTTACCAACTAAACCGTATGAAGCGCGGATTTTAAAATAGTTCAACCATGGCATTTTATCTTTTGTCCATTGATAACTACTCGGTACCCATGCACCAGATATGGATGGAAAGAATCCGAACTGGCGTCCTGGCTGGAAATTCTCGGAACCTGTATAACCGAAGTTGCCGTCGACTATATATGTATCATTATAATTGTAGCCGACTTTAGCGGAAAGTCCTTGATAACGAACTGGAATAGCCGACATCGTGTCATTGGCATCAGTTGACCGCTTTTGATCACTCATTTCATAATGCGCCAGTGCCGTAAGCGTGTGTCCGTGTCCTAAATCATGTGCCCAGTTCATGGTAGCCTGAAGGAAGTATTTGCGGTATTGCATTTCCCATTTACTGTACTGGGTCGTTATGCGTTCGGTCTGGCGTTTTCCTGCGAGTTCTCCAGTTGCATTACGCTTATCATATGACCACAGTTCGGGGATGATGTAGCGTGTTTCATGAAAAGCGTTGTCGTTGGTATAGGCTCCTTGTATATTCAGCTTCAATCCTTTAATCAGCATACCCAGGTCCTGATCTAAACTTAATGTATAAGTAGAAGTGAATTCTTCTTCTTGTTTCAATCCTGTGTGGTTCAGAAGTACATAAGGGGACATTTCATCTGTCACTCCATTGGCTGAAGGAAGCATTCCGTTAGAGTAAACCACTGGTATGGTAACCGGAGTCAGTTTGCTGCAAGCAGACCAGATCAGATTAGTATCTGCGGCACCCGGCAGGTTTCTGATTGTCTTATTGGCATTGACACCAAAATATAATTTGGTAGTTTTAGTTAAATCTATATCAATATTAGCACGTAGCCCGAAGGTATTATATGCCAAACCTTTAAAATACTTACTGGATTTATCCTGTTGGTAAGCAGAAGTCTCGTTAGAACCATTTAAGCTGATAAAGTATCGTGCTATACTACCACCGCCCCGGGCACTCAAATAATAGGTTTGTTGCCAATAAGACCTTTTGAGAACTTCATCCTGCCAATTGACATCCGGATATAAATCCGTATCCAGGCCGTATTTAATGATATCCAGTTCCTGATTCGTATATTTAGGGTCATCGCCACGTACAACGAGTGCTTCATTCGCCAATTTTGCATAGTTATATCCGTCGCAATATTCCGGTAGGCGCTTTAGCCATGAAATAGTAGCATTTGCACGTGCAGTAAAGCTTAACTTTTCTTGTTTTCCTCTTTTGGTGGTAACAAGTACTACGCCATTTGCCCCCCGTACTCCATACATGGCTGTTGCCGAAGCATCTTTTAATACGGAGAAACTTTCAATATCAGCCGGGTCTACATCATTCAGGCTACCTTCCAGACCGTCAATGAGGACAAGTGCTGATGCGTTTGCTCCAAATGTTCCGATACCGCGTATCCAGAAATCTGAGATATTTTTACCCGGTTCGCCACTGCCTTGTGTCGAGATAATACCGGCAACTCGTCCTCCCAGCATATTAGCCAGACTGGTGGCAGGAGTCTGTAATGTCGCTACGTCTACGGAAGTGACAGCACCTGTCGTTGTTATTTTACGAGTCTTGCTTCCATAAGCTTCTACTACCACTTCATCAAGTGCACTTACATCCGGTACTAATTGGATAACCAGTTTTTTTTCAGTTTTTAATGCTAGATACTCGTGTCTGGTATATCCTATAAAACTGAACTGCACTTTATCTCCACGATCGACTTTCAAAACAAATTTTCCATCCATATCGGTGTTCGTACCTATGCCTGTTTTATCTTTTACATATACGCTGACTCCCGGGACAGGCTGTCCTGTTTCATCTTGGACTATACCGGATATCTCAAACTTTTGCTGTGCTTGTGCCATTATGGTAATGGAGCAGAAAAACAGCATAAGATATATTCTATTTGTTATATAAGCTTTCATTTTTTTCTTCTTTAAACGATTACTACTCATCATTACATAAATGCCAGTTTCATTATTACTTTATTGCCTGCATCTGCAACGTAAATGTCATTTTCGGGAGTTATACAGATACCATAAGGTCTGTTCATTCTTGAAACTGTAGGATTTCCGGCAGCATATCCGGATTTCCCGCCTATTCCTGCTACGGTACTCATCAATTTTGTCTCCATATTGTACATACGTACACAGTTATTGTTGGCATCACAGATGTATATCACCTTTTCTCCGGTTTCAGGGTCGTGCATTGACAAAATCTGTTGAGGATTGTTCAATCTTGCCACAGAAACGTGTCCATCTTGATATGCTCCTGGTCCCTGTATGCCGCAGACATCTGTCTCAAAGCCGCTGTCTTCCGGATTCTTTGTCAAATCAATGCAGGTTATTTTGTTGTATTCATTCAAGGCACAGTAAATCTTGGTCGGGTCGTCGGGGTCTGTAGCCAGACATGCATCTGATTTGGCAAAAGTGGTGACATAATCGTAGACACGATCTTCAAGTTTGAAACGGAAGAATTGACCTTGCCACGTCCGGCAATAGATAAAACTTTCGCCATTAGCATCTGTTGCACGAGCATAGGAACACATATACTCCAACTTCTGACCGCTTGGTACGGGACGATATCCTTTTGCCTGGTAACTGGCGTCGGGGGCAATCAACTTCCTTTTCACAAAAGACCATGAATCCTTAGGATCAACTTCCCCCAAAAATGGAGCATGGTGCGCACAGAAGTAAACCTTCTCTGTTTTGTCATCATAATACGGAGTGCTAGGCGAGCCTCCGTTTTCAGTAGATGCTCCATAATCCAAAAACTTAGAGTAGTTCTCAGGTTCATTAATGTAAATAAGACTGCCACTTTGACCTGTATTTTTATGGTTCATATATATGACGCCACTGGGATCGCACGCTAGATGCTGCATACTATTGGCAAATGTTGTGGTTTCCAAGCTTCCTTCTACAAATGTTTCTGTATTGGAGTTGAGCTGTCCGGCTACATATATCAACTGATAATTCTTTTCATAGGCGAAATGCTTTTCTGCGAAAATAGTATCGGTGGTGTTACCGTTTAAAAGCATACCTATCTTACAATCATCGCCCGGGAGTTTCGGGACATGAACCAGCACCCGATCGCCGGATGCTCCTACAACAATCGCTTCTTTTTTATTAAAGAATACACGTACCTTTTTAGGGTTGTTGCCAAAGTTTTCACCCTGGAGGATTACTTTATCAAAGTATCCGCCTTCCTGGGGAGACAATTCGCTAATTCTGACCGGAAGATTAGGGTTATACCCGTCTTCTCCTTTGTCATCGCTGCATGAAACAATTGTAAACGCTGTGGTCACAAAAAGAAAAGTTCGGAGTCCAATAAGAGGAAGCCATGTGTTTTTTCTCATACTTTTCATAAATATTCCTATTAGATTATATACCGCAAATGTAACAACTCGGCAGTCCACATTGTAGGACTAATACGATTTAGAGTAATACAATATCGACATGAACGACTATAGCAGGATTTATTATAAAACAATATCGATATATTATTTAAAATTATCGACATCAAAAGAGTTATATTTATTTTTTATATATCTTTATCTTCACATTAATAAACCCTATATGCTATGGCTTCATTTGTTGATAAATTACACCCGCTTGTTTTGAACATCGGTTTGGCTATTCATAATGCCGATTGGAACTGGAAAAATGTCAATAGCCCTTTTACACGTTTATATTATGTGACAGAAGGTACTGCACAAGTCTTAATATCGGGTAAAACTCAGATTCTAAAAGCTAACCACATGTATTTTATTCCAGCTTTTACCAAACATAGCTATATCTGCAACTCTTATTTTTCCCACTATTATCTGCATATATATGAAGAACACCAGTCAGACAGCAACTTACTGGACAATTGGGATTTTCCAATAGAAATCCCCGCTGTCGAAATAGATTTGGCATTATTTCAGCGGCTCTGCACTATAAATCCGCATATGACCTTACAGAAATCAGACCCGACTTCTTACGATAACAATTACACCCTTATGCAGAATCTGCTAAAAAACAAACAACGAACCTTGTCTGATAAGATAGAATCAAGAGGTATCGTATATCAATTGCTAGCACGTTTCTTAAAAAGAGCTCAAGTAAAAATGGAATTGAAAGACAATCGGATAGAAGAAGCCATTCACTATATCCGTAAACATATAAATGAAACTATTGATTTAGGAGTACTCGCCGAGAATTCCTGTTTATCAAAAGACCATTTTATTCGTCTATTCAAAAAAGAGACAGGAGATACACCCTTAAAATACATTAACCGCAAGAAAATAGAAAAAGCTCAACTCATACTAATAACCGATGATATGTCAATCAAAAATGTTGCATTAAATCTTGCTTTTGAAGATTATTCATACTTCAACAGGTTATTCAAAAAAATCACAGGTATTACTCCCCAAGAATATCGCACCTCTTATCACTCTTAAGCAGAAAAAAAGGAATAGCAACTTTCACACTATTCCTTTTTTCTCAACACGTAGTAAACGATTACGTTATCCTCAACTAATCTTCATACAGATAAAACATACGTTCCATCAACTTCCATTTTTCAGCAGAAGAACTCAAATACGGACAGTCTTGAAATTTAGACACATACTTTTCCCACTCAGCCTGCCGCGGAAGATTAGACAGTTTATCCATAGCTATCTCCCAATCAAAGTCCAGTGGAGTTTCTATAATCATAAAAAGTTGTGATCCCAATATATAAATTTCCATTTCCAGAATCCCTACTGCACGTATCCCCGCCCTTATTTCCGGCCATGCCTTTTCTTCACTATGTATCTTACGATACTCTTCAATCAGAATCGGATTATTTTTAAGGCTTAAAGTTTGGCAATACCTCTTTGTAGGCATGCTATACTCTTTCATTTTGTATCCCTGAATAGACGACATAGTAATAATTTTTATTTTCTAATTTTCAAGACAGGGGCTATATTCTTCAACGATTTAGCGGGTATATCAACAACAAGTCCCTTATCAGTACGTGTAAAAGATACTTTTCCGTAACCAAGCAACTCTACTCTGCCTATTTTAGTGGGATATAACCCGTTACCTTCCGCTAAAGACCTAATTAAGATTTTCCCATCTTCAGGCCATCCTAAAACTGTAGCATACAAATTTTTATCTGTTTGTGTAAAACGTATTTCCTTTGTATCAGCTTTACTATAGGCCCATTCGTTAAACCCCTGGGCGTTGAGTTGAACATCTTTATCCGCTATAGGTCCCTCACCAAATATTTTCCATGGACGCGTTTGATAGATTGCTTCCTTATTGATATTCATCCAATTACCAAATTCATTCAATATCTTTTCTTCTTTTTCATCAAATGTACCATCTGCACGCAACGGGACACTCAGAAGTAAGTTACCATTTTTACTGACAATATCAACTAACAGCTTCACTACGTCAGCTGCCGACTTATATTGATTATTATTATAAATAGACGTATTATAATGCCACCCGCCAAGGCACGAACATGACTGCCAAGGTTCATCTATTATTTTATTAGGAGCTCCACGTTCTACGTCCCATACCAAAGCTTTACGTTGATTTGCATCAAGAATCTTACCAAACATTACGGCATTCAATTTACCCTTTTGCATTGACATATTATGATTATAAAAATGAGCCGCAATTTTTAAGCCTGCATCACTTATAGGATAAAAAGGTGCAACAGTTACATCAAAATACAACAAATCCGGATTATAACGGTTTATTACATCAAGTGTACGATTATAGAAATTAGTGCAATATTCCTGTGTTGGTAAACAAACTCCATTTCCCCATGCCCATTGCCTATGAATTGTACCATTATCCCAACTATCCTGACTTAACGGATGATTCTGAGCATACAAGTCCTGAGGATCATATCCTTCCCACCACTTTCCTTTTCCATCAGCTTTCGTTAATTTCCCATCATACGGAATACCTTTTTTAGGACCTTGAGTATCGTGTCTTTGGGAAGTCTCATACCAACTCCAGGCATGGTCTGCATGCAGACTGACCCCAAAATAAAGTCCATGTTTACGCGCAGCTCTTTCCCATCCTTTCAATATATCTTTTTTAGGCCCCATATTAACCGAGTTCCATGGTTGATACTTACTATCCCAAAGGTCCATATTATCATGATGGTTACCCAAAGCAAAAAAATACTGAGCACCTATTTTTTTATAAAATGCAACCAACTTATCGGGGTCCCATTTTTCAGCCTTCCATAACGGAATAATATCTTTAAAGCCAAATTCAGAAGGATGACCGTAGTTCGCTATATGATGTCGATATTCAGGCGAATTTTCCATATACAAAGAACGAGCCATCCAATCGCCAGATCCTTCCACACATTGGGGGCCCCAATGAGCCCAAATGCCAAACTTTACATTTCTAAACCATTCCGGTATTTTATAATTAGCCAATGATTCCCAAGTAGGCTGGAATTTCCCTTGCATCATAGGTTCATCTTGCTCCGAAACAGGAACCTGATAGTTTTGAGCAGATAAAGTCTCCGCTATAAATAACAAGGATAGTAATAGTAATTTTTTTGCTTTCATAAATATTACGATTGAATTATATAATGCAAACGTAGCGCTTTTTTAGTGAAAAAAAATAGGATGAATACGATTTACAATAAAACAATATCGACTTTTAAAACAATATCATTTATTATCCTTACTTTATTACTGCCACAAATCCTCCACGAGGAAGACATGACATATCCATTTTATCGTTTGATAACTGGATGTCTTCTTCGATGGCAAAACTCTTATCGTCCACCCCATCCTTAAATACATCCATCGTTTTTCCTTCAACTTGCAGAGGAGTCAATGAGAAAGAAAGAGTTTTATTCTCGTTAGTTCCGTTCAATCCTCCAATATACCAAACATCTCCCTTACGTCGTGCCAGTACGATATCAGCACCCGGATACCCACTCAGTAATTTTGTATCATCCCAAGTCGTAGGTAATCCAGAAAGGAATTCTCTTACTTGTAGAGGTAGTGAACTGTACACCTCCGGCCTATCAGGCATGTGCTGTAAAGCTGACTCAAACACAACAGACAAAGCTAATTCATGCCCACAAGTAGTGATATGAGGATGTTGGGAATCAGAGAATGTACCAGGTGTATAATCCATTGAGCCAATGACATTTCTGGTAAATGGCAATGTTACATTATGTTCAGCAGCACGATCTGTAAGTATTGGCTTATTGTTATACCACTCTGCCCCATAAACGGCTTCCATAGTCATCAGATGAGGATAAGTCCTTTGCCATCCACGAGGAATAGTAGCTCCATGAAAATTGACCATTAATTTATATTTAGCTGCATCTTCCAGCAAATCAATATAATAATCCATATTAGACGAATAATCATCAGGAAAAAAATCAATCTTAACCCCTACTACACCTGACTTTTGAAGCCAAGTATATTCCTTTATTCTGTTTTCCTTACTATTCAAGCGGTAAAGAGGACCCGGCCCCATCCAAGCAGTTGACGAATTATACCAAATCATAGGCTTTATATTTCGACTAAGAGAATAGGTTATCAAATCTTCAATATCGCCACCATTAGACATTTCATTCCATTCCGCATCTATCAGACTATATGGCCACTTCATATCAACAGCCAAGTCTATGTAGCCTTTTACAATTTTGAAATCTTTAGAGCCATGGTTATGTGCCCAGTATACCCATGATGCAGCCCCCGGCATAATCCAACTTGTATCAGAGATTTTACTAGGGTCCGAAACATCTGTCACTAAAGTAGATTCTACAACATCAGACAGAGCACCTATCATAAGCACTCTCCAGGGTGATGTGAATGAACTGTCCAGGGCTAATTGATCATCTGTCATCCGCACTTGATATTGATTCATATCATTTCCATTAAACAATCTGGAACCACTATGTCCACGAAGTATATTGGCCTCAGTTATCAACACAAACAATGAATCGGCTGGTTCCAAAAGTAATGGATAGCCCCACATATTGTCTTTGCCTCTTTCTGCTCTGGTTTTCAATGGATAGAAACCTTCATAACCAACAGAATAATTCTGTATCCATCTTTTCGTTCCTTCCGGAATATAGTAAGCTGTATGTTCAGATGTCAGACTATCCTTATCTTGAACAGATGGTAAGCTATATCGAAATACAATCCCGTCATCGTAAGCCCTGAAAACGACATCTAAGGTTTCTGCCTTCTCATTCTCAAACCGAAATATCCTTTCATTTCCTCTATTCTGACAATGACTTCTTTTACCGGTAAGCATCACATAATCATCTTCAATTAGTTTAGTACCGGAAACAGATTTCAACCTGATGTTATCGGTAAATGACATAAGCTGAGTTTCCAAGCCAATTCGGGTATCAGATAGAACCCTTCTGGAAGTTTTACCATCTTTATAGTCGACATTAAAAAAGACTTTGCCAAAACCGTCTTTTTCAGTATCTTCCTTTATTTCAACAGAAAGACATATCTTCCCATTAGGAGAAATCACATCTGTATCTTTTTGAGAACAAGAACAGAATGGAATACAAATGAGCACATAAAGCAGTAATTCATAACTTAAACAATTAAAGGAATGTTTCATACACTAAACAATTAATATAAATAAATAAACTCATCCACATCGATATACCCCGCATCCACTATATTATTAAAACAGTAAATCCCAATGCGGCTTCCCCGGTAATATCCCCATTCAAGTTGATATGCCTCTCCGAACGGGGTAAACTTCCTACCATCTGTACTATATGAAAATTGGCTTTTTCCATCCAGCCCCCATACAGATTTAATCCACACCTTGTTTCCCTTTATCGCAGGACCTGTGATTTTCTCTTTATTGGTATGGAATTCCAGATTCCGGTCTTTGCCGGACTGGCGTACCCCCACCATGGCATAACTCTTAGAGTAATGACACAATCCGGCTTTCTGTCCGTCAACCATGCCCTTAATGTTCATTTTTACAATAACTTCATTTTTGTTTGTACGAAAACAACGCTGAGTCAAGGTATTTCCCGCTTTCAGCAAATTATCCGTGACTAATGGACGAAAAGCTTTTAACCGCAAATTGCCTGGTCTTTCCGTCAATGACCACATCTCGTCCCGGGGCTGGTAGTTCCATTCCCATTGAGGAGAAAGTACCGACTTGCTAAAATCATCAGATGATTGTGGAGTCCGAACCGGATACTCATTGGAAGGCTTGGACGCCTGCCATACCATTGTGCCAATGCCATCCTGCCCAACCTCACCAATAATCGGCCAACCATCGACCCAATATACCGGTAGCAGACTAGCAATCCGGCCTGCCCAGTCACCCGTACCGTGGTGGGTAAAGAAATACCACTTCCCGTCGGGACCTTCAACAAGTCCGCCTTGATTAGGCTCATTATATTCACGCTGTACATGACTTAATTGTTTCCTTTCAAGATACGGTCCTGTAATTGAAGAAGAACGTTGCATCATGATATATCTACCACCATTTTTAACTTCACTGAAAAAATGATAATATGTACCGTTGATTTTATAAAGTTTACTTGCTTCGCGACCATAACCCTCATTAATTAATATTTTAGAGTCTTCGATCAAGGTCTTTCCATCAGATGTCATCCGGTACAGGTAAGTTTTATATTTATCGGCAAAATGGGTACCTACAAAATATAGTTGCCCGTCATCGTCAAAGAAAGGACAACAATCATCCCATCCCTTTTCTGCTTTTACACAGTGCAACGGTTCCCACGGTCCCGCAGGATCGGTAGCTGTCGACATAAAATAACCTTCATCCGGTGTACCGAAATACACATAGAATTTTCCCTGATAATAACGAATTGCCCCTGCCCAAATACCTCGGCCATAACGATTCATACGCGTCCAGTTCATTTCTTCACTGATCTGTCTCAGATTAGAAACCACATGACCTTTAATCGTCCAGTTCACCAAATCCTTGGAATGTATGATCACCATACCTGGGGAATATTGAAAGGTAGAAGAAATAGCATAATAATCATCCCCCACACGAATACAATCAATGTCACTGTAATCGGAAGGAAGGACAGGATTACAATAGGTGCCATCTCCCTGATCGCCCCAAGTTGTCCATTCTCCCCACTTGTAATCATTCTGTGCAAATACATTTACTGTTGACAAAGTAAAAATCAATACTACAATACATGTGGGGACTTTCATATTCATTTTTATATTCATACACTTTTGGCTTATTAATAAATATTCCATTCCCAGATACCGGGGACTCCTTTTAGGATTTTAATTCTCAGATAACGGAACCTTTTATTCAAGACATCGGTATGTGGTGAACACATCTTCCTATCTTGATGGACAGCGAACTCTTGCCAGACTTTTCCATCTATCGATGCTTCAATAACATAAGCATGTCCGGCAGTAGGGCGTACAAAATAAATTTCACTGCGTCTGACCTTCTTTACAGTACCCAAATCTGCCACAATCCATGGATTAATACTATCTTCGGCAGCAGACATCCATCGGGAACCATTTGCCCCGTCCACCGCAAAAGAAGGAACAAAATATTCTGTCCGCAGACATGTCGGGTCTTTCATCGGTTCAATCTTCAACGGCACTTCAATACTAGACGCATAAACAGTATCTATTTTTATTTTTTTATCTGATTTCACCTTCTTCAATGCCCCCACTCCATCCATTGTTAGTTCGACAGGGCGAATCGTACCGTCTTCATTAAATTTCAGTTGATTCACATATGTCTGACGGTTTGTACTTCGCCTGCCAAACTCTAAATATGCGAAATAATAATTATCCGTACCCTCAAGATGAAAGACACAACCATGTCCCGGTCCGAAGATTCCCCGTTCATAATTGGTAGTAGATATTATATCCTGTTCAGGAGCTTCAAAAGGTCCCATAGGGGAAACCCGGCTCATTACATACGCATATTGATATTTCTCATCCCCTCCGATAGTGTACAAATAATAATATATTCCTTTACGTTTGAAAAAGATAGGTCCCTCAGAGTACTCCTTGCGAGGAGTAGAAATTACCTGTACTACAGAATCCACCGTAATCATATCCTCGTTGAGTTTGGCTACATGCCTTCGTCCCCAAAACACATAAGCCTGTCCATCGTCGTCAACAAAGATTTCAGCATCAATCCCGCCCGGATTCTTACTCTGCAATAAAGTAGAAGGAGTAAAAGGCTTATAGAATTCGTCTTTCCCACGTGCCAGTTTAAACGGTCCTTCAGGCTTATCAGCTACAGCAGGATACATATACCCATTGATAGTGGGATATATATAATATTTACCATTAGCAAAAATTGCTTTACTGGGAGCCCAATACTTCTCCTTTGCAGCCGAAGGGAAGTAAGTTCCATCAAAACTCCAGTGTACAAAGTCTTTTGATTTCCATACTACCGGAGGGCCTGATGTTTTAAGTCCCTGCCCATAGCCATCAGTAGTGGCATAGCAATAAAAGACACCATTAATTTCCTGAATACTCGCATCGGCAATCATATCCGGAATCAATGCATTGCCAAAAGGATTATTGTGCTGAGCTTTCACTTTCCCTAACAACATCATTACCAGCACAAAACTAAAAAAGATCTGTTTTTGCATACTATTATCTATTATCCAAAGTTAATGCCTGATTCATACAAAAATTACAGTTGAATAAGACAATGCAAACGTACTTTTTTTCTGGTAAGTTTAATAGGATAAATACGATTTACGATAAGACAATACCGATATTTAAAGTAACAGCATTTACAAATAAACCATATTGACAGGCTACTTTATACAAAGAATACCTCCTTGAGGGCGGATTTCCAACTGCACCTTACCGTTTTCCTTCACTTTCAGTGACGTTAACTCCGGTTCTCCCTTTTTATCATCCTTATAAAGAGCCACCGTCTTTCCGGCAAACATTTCCAAATCCAGTTTTAGTTTCAGCGGTTCTTTGCCGGCATTTACAGCCGCCAGATACCAGGTATCTCCCTGACGACGGGCCAACACCACATACTTCCCCGGATAGCCATCAACAAACCGTGTCTCATCCCACGTTGTGGGCACCCGCTTCATAAAGTCCATGCAAACAGCCGGAACATCTTTCAGATTGTTAGGAGCCAGTGCAAAGTTCTGAACCGGATTCTGAAAGAGAACGGTAGTCGCCAACTGGAACACGTCCGTAGTCCGGCGTGTCGTACCGCCGTCGTTATTACGGTTCAGGCGCTTATTCAGAAAGCAGCCGCCAAACTCCATCGATCCCACCGTATTGCGGATAAACGGATGCAGGCAAGTATTGAACGCTTCCTCATCACAGAAATGCTGATTGAACACCATATTTTCCGAAGCCAGCACTGCTTCACTGCCCACATAATTCGGATACATACGCTCCCATCCGCGAGGTAATGTGCAACCGTGGAAAATCACCATCAATCCGTGATCGTCCGCATCACTCAGAATATCTTCATACAGCCGCATTGTCTCCTGCTTGTCACCGCCGAAGAAATCAACCTTGATTCCCTTCACACCGAGACTTTGCAGCCATTTCATTTCACGTTTACGAATGATTGCATTATCCATTCGGTTCACCGGTCCCTGTTCAATGTCATTCCAATAGCCGGAAGAACTATACCACAAGAACAACTCGACACCTTTATCGCGTGCATACTCAACCAGCGACTTCATACGCTGATGCCCGATTCTAGTATCCCACCAGTTATCGATCAACGCATACTCATATCCCATAGCCGAAGCAAAATCAATGTAACGTACCTGATCATCATAGTTGATACTGCCGTCCTGCCAAAGAATCCAGCTCCACGTGCCACGCCCGAAACGATAATCATGTTTTGTTTCATAAAGCGGGCTTACCACATCCCACGGAACGGTTGTTTCTACAATCGGCTTCAGATGATCTCCCACTGTGATGGTACGCCACGGAGTAGCGCCGGGCAGTGCAAAAGCAGGAGCGACCGTTCCGTTTCCATTATTTTCTTCCGCCATCGGAAAGGCGACCGTATATAAATTCCCTTCACTCACATCACTCAAACGTGAACCGCAATAACGACTGTCCACACCCGTCTCGCTGACCAGCACCCAACCGTCATTTCCTATACGAAACAAACAAGGGAACGTATACCCATGTCCGTACTGCGAACGGTCGCTCATCGGCGCATCCGCTTTATATTCTTCTTCATAACTGGGTTTCGTACGTTTCCAGCCAATCATCGCATCGCTCTGCGGACACAAGAAAGTAGTAGTCTGCTCCGGAAAGCGGAAACCTGTTTGTTCTTCCTTCACCGTCACACTCGCTTTTCCTCCCTGATGCGGCAAAGTATAGCGGAAAGCCACATCATTATCACTCACCCGAAAAATAACTCCCAGCTTTTGTCCCTGCTCATTCTCTAAATGACAAGTCAGTTCATTGGCACGGTAATGTACGTTGGAAACTTTGATACGTGTCTGTTGATAAACAGTATCGATCTTGTCGACGGAATGTCCGGTCAGTTTAAGATTCTTCGTAAAATCACCGATATTGGTATTCATGCCTAAAGGAGACTTTTCCAACATCGTCTTTCCGTTGTAACTCACAGAATAACAAGGCTTCGTCTCGTTTTGCACAAATACCGCCAACTGCAACTTTTCGTCCGGTCCTTTTACAACCACATCCTGTGCTGCAAGAGTGCTTATACCAAGAATCGCTGTCAAAGTGCTTACAAGTTTCTTCATAATATTATTTTTCTTTTATGATTAAATGTCTTCATTGTAACAAAAGCAAAAATAGGGAATATAATTATATTCGCATACAAACTTTCATCGTTTGCATGATTTCCCCCCCTTTTTTGATTGATATGCAGACATTCCCTCCCGAAACCCTTTACAAAAAGAACAGTTAATCCAAGTATAACCCCGACTTTTTTTATCTTTGCATCATCGAACATCATAATCCTTATCCCAATGGCGGCAAATAACCAGAAAAACACCCGAATACTACTATTCCTCCTCCTGTGTATCAGGATGACACTGACGGTGGACGCCAGCGACTTCCTGTTTACATCGATCAACACGGCACAAGGATTGAGCGACAACCAGATACGCTACATACTCCAACTCCCCGACGGAAGAATGGTATTCACCACCAACGGGAATGTCAATCTGTATGACGGCGTACATTTCAGCTACCTTCACCGCACGGCAGAAGACATTTCCCCGCTGAAACAGTATGAAGGATGTTACCGCATCTATCAATGCGGAGATTCACTCCTATGGATTAAAGATTATCATAAACTGATGTGCATCGATCTCCATCAAGAAAAATACATACCTCACCTTGACTCCTATTTCCGCAGAAAAGAGATACACGAACCGGTAGAAGACCTTTTCGTCGACAATTCGGGACGTATCTGGCTACTTACTTCCCAGGAGTTGCGGGAACTGGAAACGGGCATCCGCCTCGCCCTGCCGGAGAATGAACATCGACAGCTACAGGACATACATTCGGATGAACTTGCGGTTTACCTATTCTATCATACGGGCGAGGTCGTTTGTTACGATCCGAAAACCGGGAAACAGTTGTATGACAGAGCTGCTTATCCCGCTTCCGAACAGGAGAACTTCAACCGTACTTCTCTCGTTGTCAAAAGCAAAAAAGGATTCTACCAGTTACGCAACGGCCGCAAAGGAGGATTCTTCTACTTTAATCCCCAAAACCGGACATGGGAGAAGCTGTTCGAACAGAACTACACGCTCAACACCCTGATCATCACTCCACAGGGCGATAAAGCTTATATCAGTTGTGTTCACGGTTTCTGGATCATCGACCTCGAAAGCAGGGAACAGCAATACATCCCCGTACTGGAAACAAAGAAAGGACAGCTCGTTTCGACCGAAGTCAGCACCATCTTTCAGGATGCCCAGGGCGGTTTATGGGTCGGCACACTCAATCGGGGATTACTCTATCATCATCCTGCCACACACAAACTGATTCACGTCAGCCGCACTGCTTTCCCCGCATCACCGGAAGAGGATGTCGCTGTCAAAGCCTTTGCAGAAGATGATAACGGCAATATCTATCTGAAAAGCCATTCCACAATCTATCAGTTAGCTGTCGATCAGGACGGTTCACGGACTCTGCTGCCTGTACCAGCCTCATCGGTCTCTGCAGAATTGGCAAAGGAATTAGATCAAAGAGGTGGAAACAAATATTACAGAGGGCAATCATACACCGCCCTATGCACCGACACACGGGGCTGGACATGGGCAGGGACAGCCGACGGACTGGAACTCTTCACCGATCAAGAGCAAACACCGGATAGCAAACCGACCACACAAACAGCAGATAATCAATCCGCCTCACCTAATAAACAAGCCCACCGCATTTTCTATCGTGAAAACGGACTGAGCAATAACTTCGTACAATCAATCATCGAAGACAGAAACAACTATATCTGGGTAACTACCAGCAATGGCATCTCACGTATCCATATCAATCCGGAGAATCAGGAAATCGGCTTTACCAACTTCAATCAACTGGACGGGGCTTTAGAAGAGGAATATATACAGGGAGCTATCTTTGAGTCTTCGGACGGTACACTCTATTTCGGAGGCATCGACGGCTTTACCATTTTCCGTCCCGACCATGAATCCGCCACTCCGGGCCTGCCTTACAAACCGGTTTTCACCAACTTACATCTCTACGGTGAAAAAGTAAACACAGGAGAAAAGTACGGAAACCGCATCATCCTGCCGCAAGCCGCCCCTTACACAAAGGAGCTAGAACTGGACTATAACCAGAACTTTCTGACCTTCGAATGTTCGGCACTGAACTACGTGAACAGCGAACGCACCTACTACCGCTACCAACTGGAAGGCATCGACAAACAATGGATGAACGCTTTCGCCAGCGGACAAGGGAATGCAACAGTCGGCAACGGCATCCTACAGGCCTCCTATACCAATTTACCGCCGGGAGAATATACATTCAAAGTCGCTGCATCCGACAACCAGTTACAATGGAACGATAACATCACAAAGATACACGTCATCATCCACGCTCCCTGGTGGAAAACGACTACCGCCTACGTTCTGTATACGATCATCGTGTTACTGATTGTCTTAGCAAGCATCCGCCTCTATATCTATCAGACCAAGAAAAAGATGAAACAGCAACATAAAGAAGAAATCCTGCTGCTCCGCATCCGCAACCTGATAGAGCAATGCAACAGCTATGAAGCCGAACAGAAAGCCCGTTCGGAGAAGAAAAGCCACCCTTCCGTCTGCGACAGGAACGAAACGGCAGATGATAATGAAAAGCCAAACGGCATAGAACCGGACAGTGCAGAATCCGCCTTTTTAGTGCAAGCGATAGAACTGGTAGAAAAGAACCTTGACGTCAACGGCTACTCCGTAGAGCAACTAAGCCGTGACCTCTGCATGGAACGCACCGGACTCTACCGCAAGCTGGTGACTTTGCTCGACCAGTCCCCCAGCCTCTTTATCCGCAACATCCGTCTCCAACGGGCAGCGCAACTACTTGCCGAAGGCAAACTGAGCGTAACCGAAATAGCGGAACGTACCGGCTTCAGCAGTTCCAGCTACCTAAGCAAATGTTTTCAAGAAATGTATGGATGCCGTCCCTCGGAATATACAGAGAAAGCGAAGAGAATGGGACAAGAAGAGAACAGAGCAAAAGCAGGGCAAGCAGAGAACGAGAAGCCACATGAGAAAGCAAAAGAAGAAAAGGAAATGAAGAAATCAACCTGATTGTTGTTTGTTTCAACATAGCTATTGTCCGCAAAATGTCCTTCCATCCTACCTTTGCCGTATCATAAAGCACTTAAAGAAACCATGAAAATGAATCTAAGAAAAACAGGCATCCTGTTGGCATGGGCCATGATCATTGCCGCAAACGGTACGGCACAAAACGTACAACGTACTTCCCAAGGCATCAAGTATGCAGCACAAGGGATGAACGTCAGTGTAGAATTTTATTCGCCTTCCATCGTCCGGGTATATAAGACGCCCGGTGAGACAGCTTCCGACAAAGAAAGCCTCGTTGTCATCAAAGCACCGGAACAAACCCCGGTTTCCTTCGGTGAAAACGGGAAAAATGTAACATTGAGCAGTCAGATGATACAAGTGGAAGTGAACCCCGAAACAGGCGGCATCTACTTCTTCGACAAGCTAGGGCAACGGCTGCTGACCGACAAAGACTACGGAACACAGTTTACCCCTTTCAATGACGCGGGCGTCCCCTCCTACAATGTCCGTCAGGCTTTTCTGCTGGATAAGGACGAAGTAATCTACGGTCTGGGCCAACAGCAGACCGGCAAAGTGAACCAACGCAATCAGAAACTCTTTCTCCGCAACCAGAACATGAGTATCTGTATCCCCTTCATCCACTCCATCAAAGGCTATGCCCTCTACTGGGACAATTACTCCCCTACCACCTTCCTCGACAATCCGCAGGAAACCTCCTTCGACTCGGAAGTAGGCGACTGTGCCGACTACTACTTCATCTACGGCGGCAACGCCGACGGAGTCATAGCCGGAGTACGCGACCTGACCGGACAAGCCCCGTTGTATCCTCTCTGGACACTGGGCTTCTGGCAATGCCGCGAACGCTACAAAAGTCCGGACGAACTGTGCGAAGTCGTAGACAAATACCGGGAGCTGAAAGTTCCTCTGGATGGAATCATCCAAGACTGGCAATACTGGGGCTGCAACGAGAACTGGAACTCCATGAAATTCCAGAATCCCCGCTACATCAACAAGATGGGTGACCCGGAATACATGAAATTCCTCCCGAACGGAGAAGACAAGAATGCCGACTACGGCACTCCCCGCATCAAAAGCCCCAAAGAAATGATCGACTACGTGCACAAGCAGAACGCCCACATCATGATCTCCGTATGGGCCTCCTTCGGTCCGTGGACAGAAATGTATCAGAAGATGGACAGTCTGAAAGCACTGCTCCATTTCGAAACGTGGCCGCCCAAAGCCGGAGTCAAACCTTACGACCCGTATAATCCGGCAGCACGGGACATCTACTGGGAAGCGATGAAAAAGAACATCTTCGACCTCGGCATGGACGCCTGGTGGCTCGACTCCACCGAACCGGACCATATGGATATCAAAGACCAGGACTTCAACACGCAGACTTATCTGGGTTCTTTCCGCAGGGTACACAACGCCTTCCCTTTAATGTCCAACAAAGGCGTATACGAACACCAACGCGCCACTACTTCCGACAAACGCGTATTCCTGCTTACCCGTTCCTCCTTCCTCGGACAGCAACGGTATGCTTCCCATTCATGGAGCGGAGACGTAACTTCCGAATGGTCCGTCATGCGCAAGCAACTAGCGGCAGGACTGAACTATGCGTTATGCGGCATCCCGTACTGGAACACAGACCTAGGTGGCTTCTTCGCATGGAGATATAACAATAACGTAAACAACATCGCCTATCATGAACTGCACGTCCGCTGGTATCAGTGGGGAGTATTCCAGCCGATCATGCGTTCACACAATTCCAGTCCGGTAGCCGTAGAAATCTATCAGTTCGGCAAGAAAGGCGACTGGTCATACGATGCACTGGAGAAATACACTCACTTACGTTACCGCCTGCTGCCATACATCTACAGCACTTCCTGGGAAGTGACCAGCAAAGCAGGCAGCATCATGCGCCCTCTCATGATGGACTTCCCGAAAGACAAGAAAGTGCTCGATATGGACACCGAATATATGTTCGGACGCAACTTCCTGGTTCGCCCGGTGACGGATTCATTGTACACATGGCAGGACAAGAAGCAAAACGGTCATCAGAAAGACATGAGCAAAATCGGAAAGACCGATGTTTACCTTCCCCAAGGTGCCCGCTGGATCGACTTCTGGACCGGGCAAACACTGGAAGGCGGACAGACCCTGCAACGTGAAGTCCCGATCGACATTATGCCGATCTACGTCCGTGCCGGTTCTATTCTCCCCTGGGGTCCCGCCGTGCAATACTCTACAGAAAAGAAATGGGACAATCTGACCATCCGTATCTATCCGGGAGCGAACGCGGAATTTACCCTTTACGAAGATGAGTTCGACAACTACAATTACGAAAAGGGAGCTTACTCTACCATTACCTTGAAATGGAACGACCAAGACCGTACACTGACCATCGACGACCGGAAAGGCAGCTATAAAGGAATGCTGAAAAGCCGCAAATTCAACCTCATAGTTGTAGAACCGGGAAAAGGCTGTGGCGACGGAGACGCAACCACCTTTGACAAATCCATCTCCTATAGAGGTAAGAAAGTGATTACCAAGCTATAAACTGACGATAATCAGATAACTAACACGAGTTCGATATGACCCAACTTGTTGGATTATATCGAACTCGTACCATAGTAATAACATGCTTTTCTATTGTCACTTATCACCTTTGAAGGATAATAAACTGATTATCAGCAATCATTTGGTGATAATAAGGGGTGATAATAGGGTGACAATAGCCATATATCACACATTTTATTGTCACCTTTCCCCATCCTATTACCTATTACTTATGATTCAATGCCTATTACTTATTACTTGTTACTTATTACTTGTTACGTTCCCCTATATCCAGCCCCTAACCTTATACAACAAATACCATATACTACCGGTATCTTTTACTTATAGTGCCTTTATTTGTCTTACCCTGGATTTGGTTGACTACTATAAGTATCAACTAAAATGAATAAAAGATGAAAAAGAGTGACATGACCTTTAGTCCTTATCAGCTTGAACTTCTTGGCGATTTCTATCGTTCG
>NZ_JAMOKH010000033.1:0-74024 GCF_023656585.1 Bacteroides sp. B1-V-101
AAGTAAACCGGAGGCAGGAATAATAAATAATAAAGTAAACAGCTGCCAGGGTTAGTAATATTTCTAGTCAACACATAGCAGCTATTAGAGATAAACAAGTCAACCATTATTAGGGAAGTACATGGTTAGATCTCAATGACTTATAGTTTCCTGTCATTTCTTGTAATGGAAACTGTCGTTTCCCGGTGAGGGAACGGTCGTTCCTTATAATGGAGACGACCGTTCCTTTTAAAGGGAACTGGCGTTTCCTCCGAGGAAACCAACGCTTGCCCCATATGATACTGATGCTTGATTTATATGGACTGACAATTTAGCTTATAACTGAATCGTTGTTGAGCCATTCGGCATGGATACGAAGAAACAAGCAATCTCATGCTACGGCAGAACATTTCTTTGCATAACCTCGTTTATTATATAACAAACTAAATATATATTCAGTATGAAGTCATTCATCTTAATGGTTATAACAATGGTATGTGCAATCTCTCTGGAAGCGCAGAATAAGTCTTTCTACGACTTCAATGTGACCACGATTGATGGTAAGGAATTTCCGCTTTCTTCTTTGAAAGGAAAGAAAGTGCTGGTAGTAAATGTAGCCTCCAAATGCGGACTGACGCCACAGTATGCCAAACTGCAAGAGCTATATGATAAATATAAGGATAAGAATTTTGTAATCATCGGCTTTCCTGCCAACAACTTTATGGGACAGGAACCGGGAAGCAATGAAGAGATCGCTCAGTTCTGCTCCTTAAAGTATGACGTTACTTTTCCGATGATGGCCAAGATTTCCGTCAAGGGCAAAAACATGGCGCCACTTTACCAATGGCTGACGGAAAAGAAACTGAACGGCAAAGAAGATGCGCCCGTCCAGTGGAATTTTCAGAAGTTTATGATTGACGAGAACGGAAACTGGGTCGGCTTTGTGGCCCCCAAAGAGAGTCCGCTCTCGGAGAAAATCGTTACTTGGATAGAGCAGGAGTAGGAGCAGGGAAAAGAGACGGAATAAGGGATACTTTCTTTAATTCCCCTTCGAAGTTGGGGGTGAAAATACCTTTTCCGAGGTTTTCTTCTATTTCTTCGATGGTCCAGAATCGTCCGCCGTCCAGTTCGTCACTGGGGTGCAGTTCACCGTCGTAAACAGTTTTGTGAACAAAGACAAGTTCTTTCTCACGATCCGATTCGAATACATAGCTGGTTAGCAGTTCGGGAGTAAAGTCCGTGATGCCTAGTTCTTCGCGGACTTCCCGTTTGAGTGCGATTTCTACGCTTTCGCCCAGGTCAATATGTCCGCCAACGGCTGTGTCCCATTTTCCGGGCTGGATGTCTTTCCATTCCGGACGTTTCTGCAGATATAAATCTCCTTTCGAATTGAAAACGTGAAGATGGATGACAGGATGAAGGAGCTTGCTTCCGCTATGGCATTCTCCGCGTGTGGCGGCTCCGGTGATGTTTCCCTGTTCGTCTACGATGGGAAACATTTCTTGATTATTATCGCTTGGCATAGTTGTTTTTATTTTTTGGTTTACGGTATCAGCAGAGAAGAATCTCCATAGCTCAGAAAACGGAAATCGTGCGCCAGCGCATAATCATAAATTGTGCGCCAGTTTCCCTTCACGAAGGCGGAAACCAAAAGTAACAGCGTACTTTGCGGCTGGTGAAAGTTGGTCACCATCGCTTTCACTATCTTATACTGATATCCCGGAGCTATGATAATCTGCGTACTGCTGTGAAGGGCTTCCAGCCCGTTCCTGTCGAGGTAACCTAAAATCTTTTGCAGTGCGACTACAGGCGGAATCTGATCATACTTTTCGTATGGCTGCCATTGCTTGACGTGCAGTTCTTCTTCCGTAGCATCGGGATTTTCTGCCAATGTTACTCCGATGTGATACAGGCTTTCGAGCGTACGCACCGAAGTGGTGCCTACAGCAACAGCGCAACCGTCATGATCGATCAGCTTTTTGATCGTAGCCCGATTGACGGAGATATACTCCGTATGCATCTCATGTCCTTCTATCTCTTCGCTTTTCACGGGCTTGAAGGTTCCTGCGCCTACATGAAGTGTCAGTTCTTCCAGATCAATGCCTTTTTCCTGCAATGCTTCCAGTACACGGGGAGTGAAGTGCAGTCCGGCTGTCGGTGCGGCTACCGAGCCTTTTATTTTGGAATAAACGGTCTGATAAGTTTCTTTATCGCTCTCTTCCGTATCCCGGTTCAGATATGGGGGAATCGGCAGTTCTCCGAACACTTCGAGGATATCGGCAAAGGTTACTTCCGGATTGTCCCAGGAGAAATCAATCCAGTGGCTGGTGCCCCTGCATTCTCCACGGGTAGCGGTCAGAGTGATCGGGAAACCTTTTACCGTCATCTCCCGTTTCAGTGCTCCGTCTTTCCATTTCTTCAGGTTACCGATCATGCAGAGCCAGGCAGCGTGTTCCGTCTGCTGGAAGTTCAATACATAATCGTTGGGCTGAATCGGTTCCAGACAGAAGACCTCGATCAGCGCCCCCGTTTCTTTGCGGAAGTGGAGGCGTGCCTGAATCACCTTCGTGTTGTTGAATACCATCAGGCTTCCTTTCGGAAGATAGTCCGGCAAGGATGTGAAGACATCTTCGCTTACTTCACCGTGGCGATATACCAACAGTTTTGACTGGTCTCGTACTGCTAAAGGAAATTTGGCGATTCGTTCATCCGGTAGTGGATAGTTGTATTCGCTGATGTGAATATGTTTCGGGTCTTCTTTCATTCTCGTTTCAATAAAAAAAGCATCAATAACCCATCGATTATCAATGCTTTGTCGGTAGTCGGGATGACAAGATTCGAACTTGCGACCACACGCCCCCCAGAGGTATTTTTATGATAATCTATTGGTTATATTACTTTATATTAATTGTGTATGTAGCTGTAAATCAAAAGAGTATCTTTTATTGAGTTTTACTTATTTTGATTACATGTGTTCCAAATGTGTTCCACTAAACAAAGAGCTATATACACGTTATTTCAATTTGGGTACAAAGATAATGAATAAAATTGTTTTCTGAACCGATTCGTTTGTCTAAATGTCGAGGTATTATTAAAGGATAAACCTTGAACTTTTCTATCTAAATGCTTTAGATATTTTTAACCTTAAGGATATAGCTTTGATTATCAGTTTGTTGCCGTTTTATGACGCACGAAAAATAGGAATCTCAGTTTCTTCTTATCGTATTAGAGAATATAGAGGTATTAATACTCCTCATAACGATATAAAAGATATTGAGCATGATAAGTTTTATAAAAAGGAATGATGTTGCTAATGCACAAGGATTATATGCTGTTCGTTTGAGAATATGTAAGGAACGGCAACGCAGGTATTTTTCCTTAAACATATTTGCGGATAATGAGTACTGGGATGAGGAAAACGAATGTTTCCGTATTCTTAAGAATGTGAGAGATAAAAAGCAGAAAGAAGAAAACGAACAACGCAAACAGTATAATTATTTGCTGAATAGCTATAGGATGCAAGCGCAAGAAATAATAGAAAGTTTTCGGAGAGAGCACATAGATTGGACTTTGAATCAATTTGCAGATGCTTTTTTGAATAAATCGAAGCAGGGGAAAATAAAAGCTTATTTGGAGGATCATATCAATATTTTACGTGAAACGGGACATGTTGGCAATGCTAATTGTTATGCTGCAACTTTAAATATGCTTGAACATTATGATAGCAAATTGGATAAGAAAGTATTTTCAGAGATTGATATAAAGTTTGTAAATGGATTCGATATTTATCTTCAAAAAAGAGGATGCAAAGGAAATACAAGAAAGTATTATTTCAAAGCATTGCGCAGCATATTAAATAAGGCTATTCAAGAAAAGGAAGCAACGGAAAAAACTTATCCTTTTGGTAAAGGTGGTTTTCAAATCGCAAAATTGGATGAAGAAACAGAAAAGCGTTATCTTCCTGTAGAATATTTGAATAAAATAAAAAATACCGTATCGGAAAAGCCGCAACGAGAGTACGCCCGCAAGCTATTTCTGTTGTCATATTATTGCTATGGAATATCATTTATTGATATGGCATATTTGACAAGAAGCAATATTGTAAAGTTCAATGGTGGAGAGTATATTGTCTACAAACGCCATAAAATACAACATCAAAAAGGGGTGAAACCTATTAAGATTAAAATAACGAAAGAAATTGAGCGTTTATTAGATAGCCTTAAAGAGAATAGCCCTACAGTGGATGATTTTATTGTACCAATAGTTTCTATAAGTGGATATACAGGAGAAAAACTATATAATCACATCCGTTACAGGTATAAAAAATATAATGATTATTTGGCAGAGTTAGCAAAGGAACTGCAAATAACTGATATGAAATTGACAACATATGTAAGTCGGCATACTATGGCGATGATGTTGCAACGCAATGATGTTTCCCGTGAACAAATTTCCCAAATGTTGGGACATGCAGATATGAAAACTACCAATACTTATTTAGATAGCTTTGATACAACTGTAATAGATGAGGCTGCAAAGGTTTTATATGACGTGTAATTTTGAGATAGCATTTCTGTGGGTATTCGTAGTTTATTAAACCTAAGTAGAATTTAAACTAAAATATAAAATAGGCTTTTAGAGAAAAGACTTATTTTAAATCAAAATGTTTATGGCTTTATTCCGATTCTTAAAGAACGGATGAATATAAGTTACTTGATAATTCCTCTTAAAAACATCCAACGAAACAATCTGAAATATGTGATGTTTCTCTTAAAAAAAGGTGTATAAAAGGATATGCTTTGTTATGTACATGATTTTCTTTTTAATTTATTTGTAATTACCTGAATATTAGCATTATAGTCTTGCTGAACTTTTTGTTGAATGGATTCGTTAAATAGTTGAGTTAAATTGCTGTTTTAGAATTCTAATTATAGCGAAAAAAAATGATTATGAAAAACGAATTTATTTGCAATGACTTGTTGGTTGTGCATTTAACAGTTAGTCAAATAAAGGCTATCATTGAAAGTGCACTTAAAGAAGCAACATTATCGAAGAACGTTCAAACTGAAATGCTGACTATTCAAGAGGTTTCAGAGTTGACAGGTTATAAACGAGCTACTATTTATAAGCTTACTTGTGAGCGGAAAATTCCTTTTCATAAGCCAGCGCATGGCGGACGGAGAATTTTCTTTAAACGGGAGGAAATCAATCAATGGTTAGAATCTAATTGCATTGAAACTCTTGAAGAATCTTTTAAAAAACGAGAGAAGAAAGAAATTAATTTTAAACCAAGAAAAAATGATTAACATGAAAACAATGATTAGTAAAGAAAACATGGAGAGAGAAACTTTTGTTTTTTATCGCTCATATTTTGATGCGATAGAACTGTTAAGTAAGAAAAACAGGTTGTTAGCGTATGAAGCGATTGCAAAATATGCTCTAACTCAAGAAGAAATACAAGATTTGCCACCACAAGTAGCGATTATCTTGAAAATGGCTAAGCCTAATATTGATGCGACTATTCGAAATTACAATCGAAGAGTTAAGAGTAAGAGACAAAAAAAGACATCTGATTTTGAGGATAAGCTTAATGAAGAGGTACAATTACCAAGAAAAAAAAGTTCCTCAATTATAGACGATAGCTTTGAAGATAATGATGAAAATACGCTCTATTTAGAATAAATCTTGTTCCGTTTTAGAATAGAAAACACATTTAATCCATTAATAATTAATCATATGGATATCATGAAAAACGTCCTTAATAAGAATGACAATTCTAATAAGGAAAAGAAAAAAAATAAAAATAAAAAGAAAGAGGAAAGTTGCATAATCTTTACTTCTCCTTTTGAAGAACCAATAGTATCTTTATTTGAAAACTTTTATAGTAAAGAACCAATTAGGGAAGTGAAGCTAAGTAGTTTTTTGCATACTCGTAAATTTAAAGAAAAGGTCGAGTTGTATAGGACTAATACCGATGAAAAAATAAGGAAAAAGATAAAAGAAAGTATTGAATGTGTCACGCCAAGTGGCACATTCAATCAAAGGCGAGAGTCTGCCCTTATTAAACATACTAACTTATTATGTATTGATATTGATTCTAAAGATAATCGAATGGTTGATTTGCCGGAATGTAAAGCTATATTGGGAGAATACTTTAATAGTTTATATTATGCCGGAGTGTCAATTGGTGGAGACGGAATATTTCTGATTTTTAGAATATCACACCCGGAATTTCATAAACAGCATTTTGCGGCTCTTGAATTGTTTCTTAATAAGGTGTTTCATTTACAAGTAGACAAAGGTGTAAAGAGCCCTGTTAGTTTGCGAGTAGGAAGTTATGACGCAGAGCCTTATTATAATCCAAATCCCATGCCATTTACACATATGCTGGAAATAGATAAGTGGGCAAATGATATGATAAGACCGGTAACGGAAAGGAATGAAACCCGTGACCGCATTGAAAAAGCTGTCTCGTTTATTGTGGAAAATGGAATTGATATTACTTCTAGATATAAAGATTGGTTTAAGGTAGGATGTGCATTAGCGTCTGAGTATGGAGAAAATGGACGATATTGGTTTCATTTGGTTAGTCGTATGTATAAAGGATATTATGGGTACGATGAAGGTGAGTGTGACTATCAATATAATAAATGTCTGAAATATCAAAGAAATGAGGGAGGAATTAAAATTGGAACATTTTTCTATTTATGTGAATGTCATGGAGTAAAATATAGGTAATAGTGATGAGTTACAATCTCCATAATGTCTTTTAATAGTTAAATAATGATAATGAACTAAAGGGGGTAAACTTGCAAATTAATAAAGTAATTCAATTAAATTGTTTATAATCAATATTTAACGGACTTTAGATAATAAAAATTAGAAAAGAGAAGAGTGAAAAAGTGTTTTTCTTCTTCTCTTTTCTAATTTTTATTATCGTATTAATAATATAACCCAAAGCAAAGAAAACAATACTCCTTAATCAGAGTGTTTTAAGTATTTTACTATCTTTGCAAAGTCACAAATAGTGGCAAATGTAATAGTGAAAGTGTTTCGCTTTTATCCTGTGTAGGAAATCTGACAGTTTCAAAAAAGCAGGGGTAAGCAATGACATTCATCACTTGGGTAGCGTATGTTCAAAAGACATATACTAAACAGGTGTGGAGTATTGTTTATTTGCTTTTGGGTTTTGTCAGAACCTCCTACACAATAAACGAATGGCTCCACACTTTCTTTTTGTCTAATCCTGTCATTAAAGGAGTCGAATGGCGCAACTTTACTAATTACTATGAATGGATTAGATTTTATTAAATCGAAACAACAGAGTTGGGCAAAAAGAAAAAACTTCAATTTACTAGGAGGTACAATTCCCAACAAAGGAGAGAAAAACTATTTGTATAGTTTAGCAGATAATTTGTTTGAGCCGTTGTCTAAGGAGAATTTAGATTCTTATAATTCGGGTGACGGGAACGAAACAAAAGACTCTAAAACACGATTGGCAAAAATGAAAGCACTTCATTCATCTTCTGCGATTGTGGTTAATCTGTTCCAATATTGGCAGGGAAAAGATGTTTGCCCGATTCTAAATGTATGCAAATTAACTTCAAGAACTACTAAGGTAGGCTATCTGATTAAGAATGTCGGTTCTGTTTCTCCTGAAAAAATTCCCATAATTCCCTCTCCACTCAATTACGAAATTAAATTTGAAGAGCAGTTTGAAATAAGTGAAGATAAATCTCAATTTCCACATTCACCTAATATTGATGTTGTGATTTATACTCCACTGTCTACTATTGGTATTGAGTCTAAATTTACAGAGCCATATAGTAGTAGAAAACATAAAGGATTAAAACAAAAGTATGTTGAAAATCTCTCTTTTTGGAACGGATTGCCTAATCTGTATGAATTAGCAAAAGAAATTTCTCCTGATGATACTAAGTTTCAGTATTTAGATGCGGCACAATTAATAAAACACATATTGGGACTGAAAAAGAACAGTGACGAATATAATGCAAATCTTGTTCAAAAGCATCATTTTGTAGAAGGTAAAAGGAATTTGATACTCAAACGCAATTTTCATCTCTTATATCTTTGGTACGATGTAAT
Organism: Bacteroides sp. B1-V-101; assembly: GCF_023656585.1. Classification (NCBI taxonomy): domain Bacteria; kingdom Pseudomonadati; phylum Bacteroidota; class Bacteroidia; order Bacteroidales; family Bacteroidaceae; genus Bacteroides; species Bacteroides sp. B1-V-101. The sequence goes on from NZ_JAMOKH010000033.1 coordinate 8,086, forward strand.
AGGGAAAGAGGGAAGTAAGCATAGAAAAGAGATAGAGCAGTTTGCAGAAATTGCTAAAAAGGACAATATAAAGTTTAGTCATATAACCTATCAAGAAGTGATAGCGAAACTGTTAAAAGAATTTTATAATGGCAATGAATCTTATTGCAATTATCTAACGGATAGGTATTTGTAAAACGTATAAGTAATTCTAATAAAAGTGTTTGTTCAATTTAAAGATAAAAAAACATGAAAACTATTATTTTAGGTATGTTATTTGCGTTGTCTTGTAATTATTGTTTTGCACAACTAAAAATAGAAAATTCAACTCCAAAACCAGAAAAAAAAGATGTTTATGATGTATCTCAAGACCTTTATATACGAGAATCACATCGAGGGAGGTTTAATGATTCTTTAGACTATAAATCTTACCACAAATTTATCAATCAACGAATTTTCTGTATCTCGGACGAGGCTTTTGCTCCTTATGGAAACCGTTACGCTTTGAAACGTCAGCTTGTCGATCTTCCTACTCCGATAAAGGGTTGCATTCAGTACAAGAAAAAAGAACTGGACTTTTCTATTAATCAAATAGCAACTTACTTGTATCATCCAATCATTAAATCTGTCGAACCTCAATCTTCTAATGTAAAGGTTATTGATGATATGAGAGGGGATAATGCTAATTGGTCCTGTTATGAGAAGGACGATAAAAACCGGAAACCTTATACAATGGTTTTATATAATGCATACGCTCCTGATAATGTTGTAGTAAACGAACATGTTTCTTTGGTAGGAGATTCTTATCTTATTAAGAAAATATTAACTCTTGATGAAGCCTTGAAACTTCTTGAAGAAGACCCACAAATAAAGCTTATTACAAAAAGTGAAAGTACACATGGTTTGGGTAAAAGAGAAACCTATTATTATGAATCACTTGTTTCAGGGAAAACATTTTTAACCCCATCTGTACAAAATGATATTTTGATTAAAAATGACATAGAATTTGGTGGAAGTAATGATTGCGAATCTCCCATCTTTTTGATGGAAAGTAAAAGCGGAGAACTTTTTCTCACACGGCTGAATGAAGACAAGTTTATATCAGGAATATCAATGAAGGATGGCTCTGCGTTTGCTTATACAACTTATATTTTAGAGAATCATATAGAATACTTGAAAGAAAAGTTTATAGGGAAACTGTATTCCATACAACATTACCCTAATCCTAACGAGAAAGGTCTGATAGAAGATATTGTACTTCGGGATAATGCATTGAGTGTAAAATACGTAAATGTAGAAACAAAAGAAACAGGATATAGGTCTATGGAATGGGATTCTACAAATAAGCGATGGGTAGTTGCTGATGCAGGCGAGATTATGCCAAAACAAACTAAATAAATATGTTGAATATTAACCGATTAATATTGATATTATGAAATTTATATGTAACTTCTTATTAGTATTGAATTATATTGTTTATATCATTGCCGATGTTAGTGCATGGGCGACAGATGTAAAATATGGACTTTTGTTTCTATTGCCTTTGATTGTATTTCCAATTGTTGTAAAATTAGCCCATAAGTTTGCAGTTTCGCAAGCTGATAAGTTTTTCAAATCAGAATGGAATGTGTTTTTGAAGAAATTAGAATGGGGAAATTCTGTTGTTGTAGCAATCGTTGCTCTTTTTTATTGGCTGTTCTTAAGTAAACCAAATTAATAATCATATGATTGTTACCAAGATTGATACACCGTTTAGAAAGTTTTTGGAAAGTTTGAAAGTTCCGTCTGCACCACGAATGAAAGGCGGAACAATTTTCAACCCTGATGAGATAAACTATCTTGCACGATATTCAATTCCATTGGTTTATGAATTTGTGCAAGAGAATGAAACCGATAGGGATTTTTATGAGAAGTTTGTTAAATGGCTACATGAAGAAATGCCTGTTTATGGGTATGTTGATGTTTATATGGTCGTTTACTTACGTTATGGACAATATTTAAGTAACGATGAATTTGAGTATTTGGAAAGGAATGTTCCGGAGTGTTTCGAGAAAGGGCATGTATGGCTCTATGAAATAAACTATCGTAGGCGTTTCCGTTTGCGTATTCAATTGATTCGTTGCTTAAAAAAGGACTTTCAAAGAGTGATTCGGAAGGGTATTCATAAAATTGATTCCACAACAAATAAGTTATAATTATGTATTTCAAGAGCATATTTTTAAGTATTATATGTAGTGCGATAGCATTTACTGCTAAGGCTCAAAAGAGTCTTCCTGTATTCCAATCTTGGAATAAGGATAATTATCCCGTGTATGTTTCTCATATAGAACCACTAACTAAGGGAGCTAATAAACTTCCTCAAGAGACTATTCTGGAACTTAAGTCTCAATATTGTGCAGACAATGGCGCAATTCTATCCAAACTCACAAAGAAAGATATCATAACCTCTGATCCTATGGTCACCATAGTCCAGTTAAATGAATCAGAGCATGTAATTATTCCTACTTTGTTTTGGAATGTCAATCATTCTTCTAAAGATTGGTTAGAGATGTTTCAGATAAATGATTTTAAACAGAAGAACTGTGAAGCTGTAGCAATAGTAGATGGCAGTATCACATTCTTTGTTAGGAAAAGTTCTACCGAAGTAACTGTATTTTATTATAAGGATTTGTTTGCATTTATTTCACATAATATGAAAAAGAAAGTTTCTTTGACAGAACCTGGAATAGAAGAATTAATTAAATGGTTGCATTATGTTCCTGTTAAAGATATAACAAAAAGTGTAGAACATATAATCAAGGATATTAAGTCTAAGAAAGGTGATTTCTATTCTTTTGATTTTGATAGTTCTGTTTTTGATAGACAATTGAAAGACTTATAAAACTGAATTAATGTCTAATCATGCTACTTTTATTTGTAGTTTGTGTTCCAAATGTGTTCCACTAAAAAATAAATCAGCCACTTACTTAGTTGTAAATGGCTGATTTCCAGTAGTCGGGATGACAAGATTCGAACTTGCGACCACACGCCCCCCAGACGCGTACTCTACCGGGCTGAGCTACATCCCGAATTGCGGTTGCAAAAGTAGTGCTTTATTTTTAAATAGCAAATAAATAGCCTGTTTTTTTCCATTAGCTGATTTTAGGATAAGTTTCCGTTTGCGGAATAAAAAGTCCTTTAGTCCATAATAATTCTAAATAATATAGGTGGTTGCAAACTAACATAACAGGGTTTTGTTTATGAAATTAAGTGAATAGATAGTGCGTAACTTCTTTAAAATGAAACCATATCGGCATACGAGACATGAGAGTAGTTTAGGATAGTATATTTTTGTATTTAGTTTTATTTAATGAGGGGGTAAATGTGTATAATAAAAATAGAGAAACGTTAGAAGCTTATGTCTTAGGTGATGATTTTAAGTATTTTCAGAATTTGAAGTATCTTCCCCTAAGCGTTTATCCTTCTAATATTCAGTCTGCTTTGGTCGTGTATTGCTTCAGCGGAAAGGCCAAGCTTAATGTATATGATGATTCGCATTGGATACAGCCGCAGGAATTGATTATTCTGTTGCCGGGACAATTCGTTTCGTTCACCGAGGCCAGTGATGATTTTCTGACTACTACGTTGGTGGTGTCGCCTACAATGTTCAGCGATGCGCTGAGCGGTGTGCCTCGCTTTTCACCGCATTTCTTTTTCTATATGAGGACCCATTATTGGTATCCTCAGACCGAAAATGATACCCGGCGGTTGATGAATTTCTTTGGAATGGTAAAGGATAAAGTGACGTCTAATGATATATACAGGCGTGAGCTGATTATTCATTTATTAAGATACTTATATTTGGAATTGTTTAATGCTTATGAAAAGGAGGCATCTCTGATGACTACCCGAAAAGATACTCGTAAAGAGGAACTGGCTAATAAATTCTTTGGGTTGATAATGAAGCACTTCAAAGAGAATAAGGATGTTGCTTTCTATGCTGATAAGTTGTGTATCACATCCAAATACCTGACGATGGTGATCAAGGAAGTGAGCGGCAAATCTGCCAAAGACTGGATTGTAGAATACATCGTACTCGAAATAAAGGCTTTGCTGAAGAATACGAATATGAATATTCAGGAAATTGCCGTGAAAACAAATTTTGCCAATCAGTCGTCTTTGGGACGTTTCTTCAGGAAACATACCGGAATGTCATTGTCCCAATACCGGATGAGTAACTTAGGATAATATTGAAGATGCCTGTGGGGAATAAAGGCATATGTGGGGAGAGGAGAATGGGAAAGGGAAAGAAGAAATGGGAAACCTTTTAGGGAATCCCATTCTCCTTCATTATTATAATAAGTTTCAAGATCAGACTCCCATACATTCGCGATAGAAGTCAAGCATTTCAAAAATTGTGTCTTTATCAGCTGTCTGGTTGATGCAAATATCTCCGATCTCTTTCAGTAAAGTAAAATTGACCGTTCCTGAGGTATTTTTCTTATCATGTTGCATAAATGCGTAGAGTTGTTCGTACTGCTTACAGTCGAATGCGAATGAACCATAATTCTCTTTGATGAATTGGATGGTCTGTCGCATCTTGTCTTTCGGAAAGCCGACTTTGAGGTGTGACAGGTAAAGCTCGCATACGATTCCCCATGCTACGGCATAGCCATGCAGCACGGGGCGATTCTCAGCCAATGCCAGACTTTCGAAGGCATGTCCTGCTGTATGTCCCAGGTTCAGTGCTTTACGGATGCCACGCTCGAAGGGGTCTTGCTCCACAATGTCTTCCTTCACCTGTACCGATCGTCCCACCATATTTTTGAGATATGCATAATCAATGTTATTGGTATTGAAATCCAGTAATTCGACCCAGTGTGCGGTATTGCTGATTAATCCGTGCTTTAACATTTCAGCATAACCGGAGAAGAAATTCTGTGCATCGAGGCTGCGCAGGAATTCAGTTTCAATCAGCACACTGTCTGCCGGAGCAAACGAGCCTATCTCGTTTTTCAGTCCGTTGAAGTTGATACCTGTCTTACCGCCGACGGATGCGTCGACCATAGCCAACAGTGTAGTGGGTATATTGATATAAGAAATCCCCCGTTTGAAGGTAGCGGCGGCAAAGCCTCCCAAATCTGTTACCATGCCCCCACCAAGGTTGATGAGCAATGAGTGACGTGTAGCCCCTTGCTGACTCAGTGCCATCCATACGGAGGCCAGAGTCTCCAGTGTCTTATGCACATCTTCGGCTCCGATACAGATTTCGACTGCGTCTTTCAGAAACGATACCTCTTTCAATGAGGGCAGACAAAGACGCTGGGTATGTTCGTCTGTGAGGATGAATAACTTGTCATGCGGACACCTTTCAATGGCACGACCGAGGCTTGTTTCCAAGCTTTCGCAGAGAATGACTTCTTGTTTACTCATGATTCTTTTGCTTTTTCTTGGTGCAAATGTATATAAAATATCTTTTTTTACTTACTTTTGTCTCGTTAAAACGTTCAATTATGAAAGCATTGTTTCCTGTATTTTGCCGTCCTTTGGGATATGTGGTGTTGTTAGTAGCTTTGTTTCTTCTTCCGATTTTGCTAATGCAAGGGTTGATAACCGACCATAACCTGCTATTTTATAAGGAATGTACGAAGCTGTTGATGATGGCAGGATGCTTGCTGATCATCTTTGCCTTAAGCAAGAATGAAAGCCGCGAGACGGAACAGATTCGTAATGCGGCAGTCCGGAATGCAGTCTTTCTGACTTTTCTGTTTGTTTTCGGTGGTATGTTGTGGCGTGTTCTGCAAGGAGATGTGATCAATGTGGACACTTCTTCTTTTCTCACCTTTTTAATCTTTAATGTGCTTTGTTTGGAGTTTGGTCTTAAAAAAGCGCTTGTTGATCGATTCTTCAAAAGATAATTTTCTATTAAATTAAACCTTTTACGATTCTATTTGTCAAAAAGACATTGTTATTACTCTACTAATCGTAATTAAGGTAAATGAAAAGATTATCAGTTTGGTGGGTGCTTACACTGTTATGCACCTTCTCTATTTTTGCACAGAATAAGGTGATTACCGTTTCGGGGCGTGTTGTCGAATCTGACTCTAAAGAGCCAGCTGCACAAGCAACTATTCAATTGTTATCGTTGCCGGATAGCGCTTATGCAGCCGGTATAGCAAGTAGTAATAAGGGTTGGTTTACGCTCCCTAAAGTGAAAGCGGGGAAATATTTGTTGAAGGTTTCTTACATCGGTTTCCGTACGAAATTCGTTCCTGTACAATTATCCAACAATGTGACTGAAAAGAAAATGGGGACAATCTCTCTGGACCCTGATGCAGTGATGCTGAGCGAGGCTGTGATTACGGCGGAAGCTCCGCAGGTAACGGTGAGGGAAGACACACTGGAATATAACTCTACCGCCTATCGTACTCCCGAAGGCTCCATGCTCGAAGAACTTGTGAAAAAACTTCCGGGTGCTGAAATTGATGACGACGGAAACGTGAAGATCAACGGAAAAGAAGTCAAGAAAATCATGGTGGATGGCAAAGAGTTTTTTGGTGGTGATGTGAAAACCGGATTGAAGAATCTGCCTGTCAATATGATCGATAAGCTCAAAACATATGATAAGAAATCTGACTTGGCACGTATCACCGGAATAGATGACGGAGAAGAAGAAACCGTACTCGATCTGAAGGTGAAGAAAGGTATGAATCAAGGATGGTTTGGTAATGCAAGTGCTGCTGCCGGTACTGAAGACCGTTATGCTAGCAATCTGATGCTGAATCGGTTTGTCGAAAATAGCCAGTTCTCATTGATTGGTTCTGCCAATAATGTAAATGACCAGGGATTCTCCGGTGGAGGTGGCGGCGGTCGTTTCCGGACTAATAATGGTCTGACCGCTACTAAAATGCTGGGTGCGAATTTTGCTACTCAGACGGATAAACTGGAATTGGGAGGTAGCGCACGCTATAATTATAGCGACAGAGATGCTACTTCGATGAACTATTCAGAACGTTTTCTGAAAGGTGGAGGAGGAAGTTCATTCTCTAATTCGAACAGCAAAAACCGTAATAAGAATACGAACTTTAATGCTGATTTCCGATTGGAATGGAAACCGGATACATTAACGAATATCATTTTTCATCCGAATGTCTCTTATGGTAAATCAAATGGGGCTTCTGTTTCCGAATCCGGAACTTTTAATCAGGATCCATTTAATTTTGCAACAAATCCTAATGATTACTTGAATCTGAAATGGCTGGAAGAACATCCGGATGAAGATCCTCTGCAAGGTCGCATAAATACCAGTAATAATCAGTCTTTGTCTGAAAGTAATAGTTTGTCAGCAAATGCTTCTTTACAAGTAAACAGGAAGTTAAATAACCAAGGACGTAATATTACTTTTCGTGGAACATTTGGCTATGGTGATAATGATAGTGAACAATTTACTGATTATCAGACATATTATTATGATAAAGATAAGAATGATATCCGTAAACAGTATATAACCAGTCCGACGAAGAATTATGATTATACAGCTCAATTGACATATAGTGAACCGATTGCTCGTGCAACTTTTTTGCAGTTAAGTTATAGGTTTCAATATAAACACAGTGAGAGTGATAAGAGTACATATAGTTTGATTCCTGAAGATGAAAAGGAACAAGATTGGCTTTGGGAGTTGGGAGATAATTTGCCTGAGAGATATAAAGAGAATTTTGTTGATAGTTTGAGTAAAAATGCCAAATATGATTATTACAACCATGAGATAAATGCTGGTTTGCGTTTTATTCGTGAAAAATACCAGTTGAATATTGGTGCATCTTTGCAACCGCAGAATACAAGATTGGCATATCGCAAAGAAGAAATAGATACAGTAGTAAAAAGATCAGTTTTTAATTTTTCTCCAAATGTTGATTTTCGTTACAGATTCTCTAAAGTAACTCAGTTACGCTTCACGTATAGAGGGCGTGCTAGTCAACCAAGTATGGAAAACTTGCTGGATATTACGGATAATTCTAATCCATTGAATATTCGGATGGGTAATCCTGGTTTGAAACCTTCTTTCTCTCATTCAGTCCGCTTGTTTTATAATACTTATAACGCGGATAAACAACAGGGCATAGTAGTACATGCTAATTTTAATTCAACACAAAATAGTATCACCAATTCTACTACTTATATAGAAGAGACGGGAGGGGTCATTGTGAAACCGGAAAATATTAATGGTAACTGGAATGCTTCAGGTATGCTTGGCTATAATACAGCTCTAAGAGACAGGCGTTTTACTATTAATACATTCTCTACTGGTACTTACTCTAATAAAGTAGCCTATCTTTATGATAGAAGTACGCATATGAATGATAAGAACACAAGTACTACGCTGACTTTGGAGGAAAGACTAAATGGAACTTTCCGGAATGATTGGTTTGAATTTACGGTGAATGGGGCGATTAAGTATAACTTTGAGAAAAATAAACTAAACCCTGATGCAAATCAGGAGCCTTATACCTTTGGTTATGGTGCGAGCACTAATATCTTTTTGCCTTGGAATATGTCAATATCTACCAATATAACGAATAATGCACGCCGTGGATATCGTGATGCAAGTATGAATCGGAATGAGGTTATCTGGAATGCACAGATTGCTCAGAATTTCTTGAAAGGTAAAGCCGCTACAGTTAGTTTTGAAATATATGACATTCTAAAACAACAAACTAATATCAGTCGTGTAATGAATGCTGATATGCGCTCTGTCTCTGAATATAATGGTATCAACAGTTACTGTATGCTGCGCTTTACTTATCGTTTGAATGTCTTCGGTAATAAAGAAGCTCGTGGCAATATGCGTCAGGGCGGTTTTGACGGCGGTGGTCCTCGTGGTCCTCGTGGCAATTATGGCGGCGGTGGCAGACCTATGCGTTTCTAAATCGTGACTAGCTCTGAATAAAAACGGGAAAGTCCCGATGGCAATGAACATGACTAACATGACTTGCTATCGGGACTTTTTTGTTTATCCGATAATTTGCTTTATATTTGTTGTTTAGTATCCATATAAAAAGGAGTATCCTATGATTGACTGGAACATACTAGTTAGCCAGATAGCTACGGTTGCTTTTGATATCGTTTATTTTGGAGCCATTATCAGTACGATTGTCGTTATCATTCTTGATAACCGGAATCCGGTGAAGACTATGGCATGGATACTCATATTACTTTTCCTCCCAATTGTCGGTCTTGTTTTTTATTTCTTCTTTGGTCGGAGTCAACGTCGGGAACGTATCATCGGTCAAAAAAGTTATGACCGCCTCCTAAAGAAACCTATGGCGGAATACATGGCGCAAGACTGTTCGGATGTACCTGAAGAATATGCCCGCCTTATCCAACTTTTCCAGCATACCAATCAAGCTTTCCCATTTGAGGGAAACCGTATTGCTGTGTATACGGAAGGCTATACCAAATTGCAATCATTGCTTCGTGAGCTCCAAAAGGCGAAACAACACATTCATATAGAATACTATATCTTTGAAGATGATGCTATAGGACGTCTGGTAAGGGATGTACTAATCGAAAAAGCATCTCAGGGGGTTGAAGTAAGAGTAATTTATGATGATGTGGGGTGCTGGCATGTACCTAACCGCTTTTTCGAGGAAATGCGTAATGCAGGTATTGAAGTCAGGAGCTTCTTGAAAGTACGCTTCCCTTTGTTTACAAGCAGGGTCAATTATCGTAACCACAGAAAAATAGTCGTGATAGACGGACGTATCGGTTTTGTGGGAGGTATGAATCTGGCAGAACGTTATATGCGTGGTTTCTCATGGGGGATTTGGCGTGACACCCATATTCTGATAGAAGGAAAGGCTGTGCATGGTCTGCAAACGGCCTTTTTGCTCGACTGGTATTTCGTTGACCGTACATTGATTACAGCTTCACGTTATTTCCCAAAGATAGAATCTTGTGGAAGTTCATTAGTGCAGGTGGTTACCAGCGAACCTATCGGTCCCTGGAAAGAAATCATGCAGGGACTGACTATGGCGATCAATGGAGCGAAGAAGTATTTCTATATGCAAACTCCTTATTTCTTACCGACAGAGCAAGTACTTGCCGCTATGCAGACAGCCGCACTGGCGGGAGTAGATGTGCGTTTAATGTTGCCGGAACGTGCCGACAACCGAATCACTCATTTGGGATCGCATTCTTACCTGGCAGATGTGATGCAGGCAGGTGTCAAAGTCTATTTTTATAAGAAAGGGTTTCTGCACTCCAAACTGATGGTTTCTGATGATATGCTCTCTACAGTAGGGTCTACCAATGTCGACTTTCGTAGTTTTGAACATAATTTTGAAGTAAATGCCTTTATGTATGATGTGGAAACGGCTCTTGAAATGAAGGAGATATTCCTTCAGGATCAGCGGGAAAGTACACAGATCTTTCTGAAAAACTGGGTGAAACGTTCGTGGAGGAGGAGGGCAGCAGAGTCTGTCGTTCGTTTGTTGGCTCCGCTGCTTTAAAAAGGATGATTTCCTTATCTGCTATACTTTTATCTTATATTTTATCTGAAAAGCGAGAAGTTAACACTTCCATAGACTCTTCTTTCTATGAAATGCGGATGATCCTCAAAGTTATTTTGCTTACCATGCTCCAATACAAACAAACCTCCTTCTTTGAGCAGGTTGTTTTTGAATATCAGCTCCGGTATTGATTCCAGCTCCTTTAAAGCGTAAGGAGGGTCGGCAAAGATAAAATCAAACTGCTCTCGTCCGCTGTTGATAAACTTAAATACATCGCCACGGATAGGCAGACATTTGTCAGTTTGTACTTCTTTCATTATTTTGCAGATAAACGAGTGATGAGCAGGATCTTTCTCGATACTGATCACACGATCACATCCTCGGGATACCAATTCGATACTGATACTGCCCGTGCCTGCAAATAAGTCAAGTGCAGTTATTCCTTCTTCAAAATCGATATAATTATTAAGTACATTGAACAGATTCTCCTTGGCGAAATCTGTTGTAGGGCGTGCTTTGAATGTACGTGGTACATCAAATCTTCTTCGTTTATAAATACCGCTGATTACTCGCATGTTAATAAGGCTTGCATGTCAATATTGTTGGCAGGATTCATAATGAATACCTGTAGAATGAATTTTTTCAGTTCGTTCATCAATGTCTCTTTGTCCGACAGAGTGCCTGTCAGATGTAGTTCATCACGTTCCTGATTAAATTCTAGTTGCTTCCAGACATATAATAGATAATAGATACGATCTTCGGTTTGCATGCACTCGAAAGAGTTGGCCAAAAGTAGCTGGCCCCGTTCGAAACAGTAGATGTCAATGGCATCTTTGCGCACTGAAGCATACATTTTCTTACTATTCCCCAGTCTGCTTTTGATAGAAAAATACTCGATGAGCGGGGTAGACTGAGAGTAGAAGCGGGCTTCGGGATATTGTTCATTTAAGAATGTATAAGTGCTTTTGTCTATGCCGAAGATTACGACTACATTATTCTTTTTCAGAATATTGTATATCACTATTTCATTCTCCCGTTTCTGATGATTGTGATAGAATAAAAGTTCTGCCTGCTCTTCCTCAAACAGTTCTAATGGTATCATGGTAAAGCGTTTGCTCGCTATCATGATGTTCACTCGTTTGTAGGAGTAGCTTAAAAAGTCCGATTCGTGGAAAACGTTTTTAAGATTGGCTGTCAGAGACAGAGAGGTGTCTACCTCTTTTTCGAACAGCGACTGCGAATTGTCGTTAATCGGATTGTAGATAGAAAAAGAAAATCCATCCGTACTAAGACGGATGGATAAAGTATATTGTTTTGATTTTGTAAAATCAATCATTATTCCCAGTTACCAGCACCATTGTTAGGATTGTCAATAGAACCTACCATCAAACCTGAGTATCTGCCCAGTTTTTCATTAAGGTCTTTCAAATTGATAATTTCTTGTCTGTCAAGTCCGCCCAAATAAGTTTCATATGGAGCTTTCACTTCAAACAAGTATACAGGAGCACCTGATTTAGCTGTGTCGTTTTTAACATTCATTTCAAAGATAGCGCCGTTTCCGTAAGGAATGTACTTCATTGAATCTGCATTGAAACCTTTTGGATAGATGGTGTCCATTACAGCTACCCACATGGTGTCACGCTTAAAGTTTTCAAGTCCGTTTTTCTTAACTTCATCATACTTGCCTGTCTTTTTAGCTTTGTTGATGATTGCCATTGCTTTCTTCTCAGTCAAGCCGCTTTCCAATTGGTCGTCTGTCAGCTGACCAACTTTCATAACGAAAGGTAATTTTTGATTTTTAACGAAATCAATCAGTGTGTCAAAATGTTCTGTGTACATTCCGTGATGAAGCGAACGGTATTCCTGTTGTGCTTTACGGATGTCGATCAAACGGGCAATGACAGCCTGCTCTCTTTCCTTTTTCGCTTTTTCAAAATTGATAGGACCCATAATACTGCTATAGCAAATGTAGATTAATGCAGCAGCACAGAGTACTAATACAATATTAAATACTGTTTTCATGATAAATTATGTTTTTAGTTGTTATATTCGCATCGCAAAAATAGAATAAATAAATTTAAATACGATAGTTCCGGGAACTTTTTTCTCGTACAAAAATGATAAATAACTATTTAGAAAGGCAAATTAAGGAAAATTTTCCTTATCAACCAACTTTTGAGCAGGAAATAGCTGTAAAATCTCTTTCAGAGTTTCTGCTTTCCACACTGGCGGATGAAGTATTTATCCTCAGAGGCTATGCTGGTACTGGTAAAACATCTTTGGTCGGGGCATTGGTAAAGACGATGGATCAGTTACAGCAAAAGGCTGTTTTACTGGCTCCTACCGGTCGTGCTGCAAAAGTTTTTTCATCATATGCCGGTCACCCGGCTTTTACAATTCATAAGAAAATATATCGGCAGCAGTCGTTTTCTAATGAAACCAGTAATTTTTCAATAAATGACAATCTTGCTACGAATACTTTGTTTATAGTCGACGAAGCTTCAATGATTTCCAATGAAGGATTGTCGGGCAGTATGTTTGGGACGGGAAGATTGTTGGACGACTTGATACAGTTTGTTTATTCCGGTCAGGGGTGCCGTCTTTTGTTGATGGGAGATACTGCGCAGCTTCCTCCGGTAGGTGAGGAGTTGAGTCCGGCACTTTTTGCAGATGCATTGAAAGGATATACCTTGGAAGTGAGGGAAGTTGACTTGACGCAAGTGGTTCGTCAGATACAGGAATCCGGTATTTTGTGGAACGCAACACAATTGCGTCAGCTGATAGCGGAAGATAATTGCTATTCCTTACCTAAAATAAAAATAACAGGTTTTCCGGATATAAAGATGGTACCGGGTACGGAATTGATTGATGCCATCACCAGTTGTTATGATCATGACGGCATGGATGAGACGATTGTGATCTGTCGTTCTAATAAACGCGCGAACCTATATAATAACGGAATACGTGCACAGATCCTTTGGCGGGAAGATGAACTGAATACGGGAGATATGTTGATGATAGCTAAAAATAATTATTATTGGACAGAGCAATATAAGGAAATGGACTTCATTGCCAATGGAGAGATTGCAGTCGTGCGTCGTGTCCGTAAGACGCGTGAGATGTATGGTTTTCGCTTTGCGGAAGTGACTCTCAGGTTTCCTGACCAGAATGATTTTGAACTGGATGCCAATCTGCTGCTGGATACCCTTCACTCTGATTCTCCCGCATTGCCGAAAGTAGATAATGACAGATTATTTTATACCATACTTGAAGATTACGCAGATATATCTAACAAGCGGGACCGTATGAAAAAGATGAAAGCAGATCCACACTACAATGCGTTGCAGGTGAAATATGCTTATGCGGTAACTTGTCATAAAGCACAAGGCGGACAATGGCAGAATGTTTTTCTTGATCAGGGATATATGACGGATGAATATTTGACTCCGGATTATTTTCGCTGGTTGTACACGGCATTTACTCGCGCCACGAAGACATTGTATTTGGTGAATTATCCCAAAGAACAAATTTTATAAAAGATTGATGACTTATATTAATGAGGATTTTACATTATCGAATAAATAAGTTCACTGTAATGGTTCACTAAAAGGTATTTCTTTCAAGAAAATCCCCTTATTATCACTCCTGATTTATAGAAAGCAAGGAGAATAATAAGGGGGATTGTACTAAAATATCTTCCTGTAAACTGTTTGTTTATTATTTATAAACAATTGTAGTTGTAGTATTCTTAGTCAGCTCCGGAATTGATTGACCAGTTTTCAAATAAAGTGTTGTAATCTTGTTGCTGCGTTTAGCATTTAAGGTCTTTAGCGACGGACATTCTGAAACATCAATAGATGTTACTTTATCAGAACTTTCATACCATGAATATATCGACAAATTAATTGCTTCAATTTTACTACCACTTATTTTAAGACTTTCTGCGTACGAATATGAATAAAAACCACCAGCGTCGAAACTTGTAATTGGATTATCTCCCAAATTGAATTCTTCACATTGACGAGTAGAACTGAATTCCAATGATGATACTTTATGCAATCCTGAAATATCGAACTTTTTCATGTTAGAGCAATATCCAAGGTTCAATGTGGTTAAGTTGGGGAAATTCTCTATTCCGGTAAAGTCATTAATTTCATTGGAATATGAAGTGTTAGTTAATGAAGTGGCTTCTAGTCCGGCTTCAAGAATAACACATTTGGAATCAGAAATTGCTAGAACCCATCCATTGGATACACAAAGCGAACGGAGAGTATTATCAGGAATTTCTGATAGTTCGGCGTCCGGATCTTTTTGGATAATGGAAACATCATTGGTTAATGAGCCTTTTGTTTTAGCGATTCGGATTATTCCCCCGCGTGTAATCGATGCATTACTAAGGTTGTAGCTCAGAGTGATTGTTGATAAACCATCATCACCGATTTGAGGTTCGGAAATCAATTGATTGGTAATCCATTTGTCTCCTTGTGGAATAGTGATTGTGTAATCAACATTATATTTCACCTTGAATGAAATAGTGCGTGCTGCAAGATCATACATTAACGAGTTTGTCTCTGAAATAATGGCATCTGTCTGTTCCTGGGTCAGCTTAACGTTAACAGGTTCTGCGGTAAGCGGACTGGAAAAGGTGATCGTAGTAGAACGATTTTTATACGTCTCATTTTTGGAGCTTGTAAAGGAGAATATTGATTTTCCACCAAAATCAATTCGTTTATCAAATGTCAACCACTCTTCGCCACCATCACTTAAAGTGATGGTGGGATCAGCTATGTTAGTATTAAGCTCTATTTTTACCATATTTTTCTCTCTTGATATGGAAGGATTGGCATCGGAGAGTAAATTCATCATGTAACCGGCTTCACATTCTATTTGTAATGGTGCAACTGAAGAACCAGTGAAGAATTTGAAAGTAGCAGTGCGCTTTTCATCTACTTTACTGGCATTGATGGTGAAAGTCACCACATCACCGCTTTTTCCTGAAGTTATCGATGGATATGCCCAATCGCACACACCTGATAATCGCCAATCACCAGTACTTGTAACAGTAACTGTTGCATCACCTCCATTTTTATCCACTTGAATTATATCGGTCGACAATGAGATAGTAGCGATATCACTGTTTGTCGATTCGTCATCATCGGAACAGCTCCACAACATGAGAGTTGCCGACAGTGCAATCATTAGTTTATTTTTTAAATTCATTTTATCTTTTTTCTTAAGGTAAAACATTAGCTTTATTTAGAAAGCTTTACGTTCACTGCTGTTTTTACTGTAGTAATAACTTGGATATATTAACTCTTCGTCATACAATCCCCTGCAAACAGATTGACAACGAGATACTTGCCAACTGTATTTTGAAGGATCAAGTGCAAAGAACATATAATATCCATAACCTGCTCCTTTTTTGGAGCGTGCTGTTGATTCACTGGAATCTCCACTACCTCGATTAAGCTCTATTGACATTCCACCGCATTGTTTTAATGTCATACCTGTGCCAGGACCAGCAGAACCACCATAATCAGCTACAGCGTAGTCGCAATACTGACCAGGTTCAACTTCATCAATTACTTGGAGACTACTTGAGTACATATTACCAAGATTGTAGAGTGAAACAATTTTCTCGGGCATTATAGCTTTACATTCATACATCAATCGTGAACCTGCATAAGATGATGGGCTTGCAAGCCACGGATTTGATAAATCCGGATAATTAGAATATTCATCATCGAAAGCCACGCCATCTAAATTATAAGCACGACAGTAAGCAGCCAGTTCGCGTGCGAATTCTTTAGCTCCCATGTCTGAAAGTTGGGCGACACCAGCTTCGTCATGGTTGCCAAGGATACTGATAATTACCTTCATACCTGCTTTGCGGAGAGGTTGTAGATATTTGTCGTTATTGTCAAGCAAGAATTGGACATTTTCGTTATTTGCCAAATATACACGTTTTTTTTCTGCATCCCAATTGATATTAGCAGCAAAAAGAACGACATGGTCGAAGAAATATTTACCGCTTTCAGTAAGGAATTCAAGCGCATTGAGAGGATTGGTGTCGTTGATCTCAAAGTAAAGAACTGTTTGTACCGCATTTTTGCCCTTGTCTGTGTTTGGTATATTACGATAGTCCTTTACGAGAAGCACCATGTGCTTGGATGTTTCCGTGAATGTTACTCCTTCAGTCGAAGAGGTTGCCGTCAAGGGTATGATATATGTTTGGTCTTCTTTCATTCCTTCGAATGCAGTCAGTGTTACTTTCACGCTTGGAGTCACTTTGTCGTCCGGCGCGAGCACGAAATTCCCGTCGTAGGCAATCTTGACGTTGGCAGCGGGGAATACTTCAAAATCAGTCTCATGAACCGCATTGTAAGTTGCTGCATAAGATTCGTCTACCGCTATTTTGACATCTACTCCTTTTTGGGGTAATTTAGAGAGACGGAATACAACGTTTGTGCTGTATTCGTTTTCACGGAGTTCAATCACCGAATTGTTCTTGTTAGTGGTTTCATCTACTAACAGACCGTTTAATTGGGTAGAAGCTATGTAGGGGGATTCATCTACCGCCTTTCCTATCTCGATGTTCTCGTCGCAAGATGTGAGGACTGTTGCGGCCAGCATCGCTAATGATAGGGAGCTATATTTGATATTATTTATTATATTCATATAGGATTCTTTATTTTGTTAGTTACTATTTGGGTAATGAAACAGGTTCCCATTGAGGTTCGACATCGATTGTCAGGTCATTCTCGTTCACACTGTAGTCTTTGGCTGTTTTGCCCGTACCGTCGTTGAATTTCCAGTAAGCGATTAATCCTTCAGAGTCGGGTTCTACCGTGTAGAAGTGGTTTGTCGCTTGAATTTCTTCGGCTGTAAGTGCGCGATTCCAGATTCTGACTTCAGAAACGGCTCCGTCGAAGAAGCGATTTTTATCATATGAATAACCTATCCAGAAGCAACGTGGCTTTCCACCGGATTCATCCGAGTGTTTAGCGCCAAGACTAATTGAATTTAATGATACTTTATCTGATAACTTTTCTATGCCGTTAATATATGCTTTGATGTTACCTTTATCGAATGTGACGGCCAGATGATACCATTGGTTACTTTCAAACTGAAGATCGGTATTGGTCAGGTTATCTTTGGATGTGGCAATTTGAAGCTGGTTAGAGGGAACGCCTGCATCTCCAAGACGGAGCAGATAGTTGCCTTCTATTCCCATTAATGTGTTTAATTGGTTAGGGAATGAGGTCGCTTTAAAGAGTATTTCCATCGTGTTTTGGGTCAGGTTGTTAAAGATCGTCCCATCTTTCCAGTCCGGATATGCGCGGTTCTTGCTGATATTGCACACTACATTGATCAGCGATGCTCCACGGAATACGTAATAGTAGTTTTTGGCACTTTGTAACACTCCGATTCCTTCAACTGACTTGATCGTTACAGGAAGTACATAGGTTGTGTTGAGGTCTAATTCGCCTGTATTAATAAATTCAATAGGTAATTCGGGACTGATCATACTACCAGATTTAATGGTAGTGACAGATTCGGGCATTGAATAGTGCTCTGCAGGCAAAAGGATGGCTGCCTCGTCGTAATATGCCGATTGATAAGTCGGTAATAATTCGGGAGCCGGTTCCATAGTCACTTTAATATCATGTTCCTCGGGTTTGGCAATGGCTACCGTAAGATTATATTTTACACTGGTGTCTCCTGATTTAAAGAATGTTTCCTGAGTGAAACTCGATCCGGAAATGAAGACCTTGTTATCATAGTGTTGCTCGTTCTCGTCAGCATTCTCGCAGCTGGCAAAAAACATTGAGAAACCGGCAAGAGTTGCGATCATTAATTTATTTAGTTTCATAAGGTAGATTTATTTAACAGTTGGACTCAATATATTAATAGCTTCTCTGATATTAGGATAAATCTTGGTAATATTGAAGTAATCCTGTTCGGCAGCATCAATCGAGATTCCTGCTTTGGTATAGTCCGGGGTTTTAACTATTGCCCATTGTGCAGCTCCTATAATAGCGGACGAATCGTCGCTGAATTTGCCATTAAGCGCTCCCGTATTAGTGAGATAAGGCGTCGTTGTACCCATTACGAAACGATCGGTTGGGACATCTTTTACTAATGCCATAAGTGTGAGGTAAGACATTTCAGATTGATTCTTAGCGCTATGTGCATTGATAATGATGTATTTGCAATCTGAAAGAAGGTCTTTACTTATAATATTTTGGGGAGCCCCTTTGAATATAAGTGTTTTATTGACATTTGCTTTTTTCCAGTTGATAATCGCATCAAAGAATGCTGCCTGACGTGCCGTTTCAGCAACTATACCTTCTTCATTAAGTACGTTAAGGTCGAAGCCGGTAAAGTTTACAATGATTCCATCTGTTCCCAATGCATCAGCTGCGGTGATTCTTTTAGCCACTTCGCTTTTGCAATACTCGATGAAGCGTGTTGCATTATCAACAGTTTCCGAACCTTCTTCTTCAGCATCGGTGTTGGCGGCTGTATTGGCTTCTTCTTCAAGAATGGCTTTCCATGCGCTTTCTATAGCATCGAAATCTGCCAGACCTAAAACTTTGGTACCTAATTCGCGTACTTCTTTCATCTCGGATATATTCACTTCATTTACTTCCATTATGTTGTTCAGGCAAATGTAGTCAATACTGTCCGGCATGTCGGTAAGATGCTGGCTACGTGAACTTGGCATACTGCTGACATTATCTATTGAAGCTATCACAACTTGATGTTCCGATGTTTTATAATCATTGAGTGATTTAACATATTGGGCATATAACTCCGGATTTTGCTCTTCGATAGATGGAATATGTATATTCAGGCTTTCCGGGTCCGTCCAGTCAGAACATGAAAAGAGTATCATGGAGCATGCTGGTATGACAGACAGGATATGTTTAAAAATATTTCTCATATATATTATCGTTTTAATGATTCATTTATAATGCTCTATTGCAAGTATATTACTTCTAGAGTTTAATTGTTAGGCTTACATGCCCACCATACGTCTGTAGCCATATTGTCCGCTTTCTTCAGATAATTGTCTACAGCATATTGTACATTTGCTGTATTATCTGTATATTCAGCAGATGGATAGGGCATACGGCGTGCTCCTCTTTTGCTATCCACAATACCACCGCTTAAATTGCCGGCATCTGTAGCAGGTATTAGTTTGGGATATCCCGTCCGACGATAATCCGCCCACGCTTCGTTACCTAGCATCCAATTAGCAATCCATTTTTGAGTGATGATACGTTCTTGTTTTGCTTCATCAGTTGCCGATTCATCCCATTTAACGGTGATAGTTGAAACTTTTGAGTTGTAAGTGTTGACTCCGGCAGGATCAATATAAGTAGTAGGGGTACTACTATCGTCATTCAAATATGCATCTACGTTGCCAGCTCCCCATTGCTCAAATGAGAGGCGTATACCTTGATTATAGAAAGCTCCGGCTTCTCCTCCCATGTCAAACTTGAAAATGGCTTTTCCTTCTGCTCTTAAGAAAGCAACTTCAGCAGCATTCATCCAAAGAATAGGGTCGGATGCCGAGATCTTTATCTTGGAATAGTTGATGAAATAGTCTTTCGCTTTCTCAAGATTGATACCACGGCGGAGGCCTACGTATTCTTGATCTTCCCATTTGGAATTTTCAAAATAAGCGGCACGGCGTTCGTCTTTGTAACCATTCATGTAACAAATGATGTCTGCTGCCACATGACTATCTCCACCACTTGTTTCTTCGTTATAGCGAACTGCTGTATATAACGGATTGGGAATTGTACCGAAATAGTTCCATTTTGCATTATCTGCATTGGATTCAATGACACCTATTTCATGTTTTACGGCACTCTCTGCCATTTCTTTAGCTTTTGTAGGATTGGCATAGGCAATACGAATAGCCAAACGTAACTTTAAAGAGTTAGCGAGTTTAATCCATTTTTCTACGTTTCCACTGTACACATAATCAGCTGAGGCAACCAGGGCTGAACTTCTGTTTTCGGTCAATATTCCTATTGCGTGGTCCAATTCTTCGAAAAATTTGTCGTAAACTTCTTTTTGTGGATCGTAAGGTATGGTTATTTTTCCGTCTGCCCCGATCTTTGAATATGGAATAGGGCCATAAGTATCTGTCACACGACTCATAGCTGCTACTTTTATAACCTCTGCAATGGCATAGGGAACCGGATTATTGGTCGTTTCTGATACACTTTTTACAGTGCTTAAATTGCTATATAATACAGGAATAACTTTGTCACTCTTCAAAAATACACGTGTCCAGTCATCCGTTGCATTAAAATTGGAAATGGTAAATGCCCAGGCACTTTTAGAATCAGCGAAGTATCCTCCCAGCGGACCTCCCATCAAACAATCCGTAAACTGTGCTGTATTGACATCCGAAGAAACAACACAACCTGCCAGATTACTCATTGCCGAACCTAAAGCATAATCATCAGGAACTAAACTACCCGGTTGATATGGGTTTGAATTTATATCCATGTACTGACTGGTGCATGATATGAAAGACATAGTCAATGCTCCTAAAACCAGTTTATTTATAATCTTATTTTTCATATGAATGCATTGTTTAGAATTTGAAACTTAAGCTAAAACCGATATTACGTAAAGAAGGCATCATAAAGTAATCTATTCCCTGATAGAAATTGTCAGTAGAAGCGATGCTTTCCGGATCGAACGGAGCTTTGTTGTAGATCATCCAAAGGTTACGTCCAATAACAGATACTTTGATGTCACAGATGTTGCGAAGCATCTTTCTTGGGAACGTATAACCTAAAGAAACCTCCTGCAGACGAACATTGGTAGCAGAATAAGTGTAATATTGAGGAACAGAAGTTCCGCCACCGATTATTCCATACCATGTTTCCGGGTTTATACGGTCATTGTTGTTGATAGATACGTAACCTTGATCTCTGGCATCGGCAGTTGCTTCCGAAACACCATAATAGTCTAGCATTGCTTGTGTACGTGAGAATACGACACCACCTAAACGGGCAGAAACTAAGAAGCCTGCATTGAAATTGTTCCAATTGAAGTTATTGCGCCAAGCCAAATTACCTTTAGGTAATACGCTGCCTAGTTTAATGTATTTATTGGGATCTTTGATGGTTTCTGTTGTCATCTTACCCTCTTGGTCTACATAAATCTTATTATTGCTGTCCCGTTTCAAGTCTATCAGCGAATATAAGTCTCCCATGCTTCCACCTTCTTTCAATAAGAAGCGAGCTTCACCTAAACCACCCATATTGAGTGTGGTGATGGAGAAACTTTCTCCTGTGATGGGATTGATCGCGTCACTGGCCAACGTTAAGATTTTGTTTCTGTTCATTGAGAATGTCACTCCTGTATCCCATGTGAATTTATTCCATGTATTCTTGAATCCTAAAGAAAGTTCAAGTCCTTGGTTGCGTACTGCACCTGTTTGAATATACATCGCTGACCAACCACTGACAGGTAACTGTGGGTTAAATGTCTGGTTCATAGTTTTAGCGTTGTAGTATGTAATGTCCAAATCAAAATTCTTCAGGAAACGCATCGTTAATCCGACTTCGAAGGATTGAGTTCTTTCCGGTTTCAAGTTGTACAAAGGATATTTGGTCATGATGCTCCATTGAGCAGAGTTAGCTGTCCATTCGTAGCGGGGGTTAGCAAGGTATCTTCCAAATGCACTACCTACAGATGCCCAAGAACCACGGAGTTTCATATATGACAAGTAATCTTTATTCAGATTTGGCATTAACTCGGAAAGAACCACAGAGGCACCAACTGACGGATAGAAAAACGATTTACTTTTTGAGTTGGGACCTGCCAACTGAGATGGCCAGTCATTACGTCCGGTCAAAGTTAAATAATAAGTACTCTTGTATCCTAATTCAGCTGAAGCAAATATGGATTGAGTTTGTTCTCTCCAGCCTTCCTGCATACGTTCTGTTTTGCTTGCGCTAAGGTTTTGAATTGCGAAGAAGTTAGTTAACCCGACTGTTTCGCCCTTAAAAGGATCACTTCCGTCAGCTATCGGACCACGAACCTTCATAGCATCAGAACGGATATCTGAAATAGAACCACCAAGGTTTGCCTGCAATGAAATAGTTTCACCAAACATCTTATTGATATTCACCAAGAAGTCTGCATATAATTGTTTGTCATTCGTTTTGGTAATGCCATACAATCCACGAGTTGATTTTTCAGTCAACTGAGTATTAGTAGAAGCATAGAACTTTTCTGTATAATCATTATTTGAATTATCCAGACGAACGCGACCTGAAACATTTAACCAGTCCAATACCTGATAACTTAAACTTGCATTCAGCATATAGCGGTCTTTTTTGTTTTCCCGCAGGTTACGATAATTTACCCAATATGGGTTTTGCATTGTCATCGCTTCATCACCTACCGGCCAGTATTGGGTATAAATCTTGCGAGCCGGATCATAACGCTCGTACATGCTGATATCTTCCCAGTCATTGCCACGTGGAAACAGGTAAGCGCCTACCAATGGGTTATTATATGTACCTTGGTTCGTCATGTTTCTATCGTTTTGCAGGATATAACTTGCTCCAAAATCCAACGTCATTTTGTCATCCAAGAAGGAAGTGGTATTTCGAACGGTAAAGTTGTAACGGTTATATTTATTATTGGGAACAATACCTTTTGAATTTACGGCAGCTGCCGATGCGTATGTTTGATTTTTCTCTGTTCCGGCAGAGAATGAAACACTTTCTGTGGCAATTACACCTGTCTGAAAATAATCATTTTGCGGATCATAGCCATAATAGTTGGCATCCGTCAGTTTCCGTCCCCAGCTTCGGGCACCAGATACGCTTTGCATACCTTCCATTCCTGTGCCATAACTGTTTTGGAAACGTGGCATAACGAAAGGAGACGTAAATTCAGTGTTTGAATTGACTGTTATATTTACACGTCCTTCTTTTCCTTTTTTAGTAGTGATTACAATGGCACCGTTAGCTGCTTCCGAACCATACAAAGCTGCAGCGGCTGCACCTGTAAGAACTGACATTGACTCGATATCTTCTGGATTGATATCTGCAATAGGTTCACTTGCACCGCGTGAATCAAATTCCGTACCTCCGCTCTTTGTGGAACGACCTGAGAAAATGGGCACACCGTCTATCACATACAAAGCATTGGATGATTGCATAATGGATTTTGTACCACGCATCACTACTTTCGATACACCGCCTACACCGGATGAAGATGCGTTGATATTGACACCTGCTACTTTTCCGCTTAAGGAGTTGACGAAGTTGGCATCTTTGTTGGACGTTATTTCATCTGTGTTTACTTGTTGTACATTATAGCTCAAGGCTTTTTCTGAGCGCTTGATACCTAAAGCCGTTACAACAACTTCGTCAATTACCTGAGTGTCATCATGCAGGGTAACATTAATGGCTGACTGACCTTTTAATGGAATTTCCTGTGTTTTATAACCGACATATGAATAAACTATGATTGGGTTAGCACTTTTAGTCACTACTTTATAGTTACCGTCCAAATCTGTAATTGCACCGTCAGTTGTTCCTTTTACCAGGACGCTGACTCCGATGAGTGCTTCCCCTTTAGAGTCTAGAACCTGACCGGTGATAATTTGTTCTTTTCCGCTTTGTTGCTGGACTGCGCTGACTGTTTCTTTTTCTGACAAATAAATAATATTGTCCTCTATTTTGTAAGAGACATTTTTGTTCTTCAGAAGTGTATTCAATACTTGTTCTAAAGAAGCGTCTTTCACTTTCAATGGTTCAACTGTAACAGTTGATAATTTGTCATTGTAAAAGAACTGATACTTTGATTGTGATTGGATTTGTTTGATTACAGTTCCTAAAGTTGTGCGGGGAGTAGACAATGTCAATTGTGCTGCTGCCCATTGTACAGGAACTGCTATCAGCATAAGAATCAATAAAGCCCGAAATAATTTCGATCTTCGAAGCGAATATTTGCTTTCCATACATCTAATTTAATGGTTATACATTTTATTAAATTCACAAAGAAGAGTGTCGACTTTCCTCTCCTTTGATTAATAAAACAACACTAATATAATAAACACTTACTCTGGTTCTTCTTTTTTTCAAAGAAAAATAAATTAAGTCAAGCTTCTTGTGCGTTTGTCTGTTATCGGTTGAAAGGGATTTAGTCTTTTTATCCGGTTTTACTTAGGTTTTGCCACTTTTCTATCTCTAATATGTCGAACTGGTTTATTCTTGTTTTTAATGTGTAACTAATAAGTTTTTCACTACTACAGACTTGAATTAATAAATCCACCCCTGCTACAAAATATTGTAGCGAGAGTGGACTTTTGTTCGAGAGTTATTTATAACTCTTTGTTGTTTACATTTGTCGGATGATTACTGTTCCTTAGAAAAAGAATAAGGCATATCCTCTTCTTTGGTTCCTCTGTTCAGATTCGGTCGATTACTCATGTCTACTTTGATAGTACCTCCCTTGAACAAATCTTCATGACGCAGATAGTTCTTGGTATGACCAGCACCGTTGAAGCTCATGGAATCAATATAGAAATTCTCTTTGCTGTTATTGGGTGCGTCGATAACAAGACTATTGCCGTTCTCGAAGTGAAGAGTAGCCTTTTTGAACAGAGGAGCTCCCATCACATATTCGTCCGTTCCCGGGCAAACAGGGTAGAAACCCAGCGCAGAGAACACATACCAGGCAGAAGTCTGTCCGTTGTCTTCGTCTCCGCAGTAACCGTCCGGTCCGGGCGTGTACATTCTGTCCATTACCTGACGCAACCAATATTGAGCCTTCCACGGTTGTCCCGCATAGTCATAGAGGTAGATCATGTGCTGGATCGGCTGATTGCCATGTGCATAGTTGCCCATATTCATCACTGTCATTTCACGAATTTCGTGAATCACTTGTCCGTAATAGCTGTCATCAAAAATGGGCGGTACGGCAAATACAGAATCCATCATGGTAACAAACATCTCTTTCCCGCCCATCAGGTCAATAAGTCCCTGCGGATCGTGGAAGACAGACCAGGTATAATGCCAGCTGTTTCCTTCCGTAAAGGCATCTCCCCATTTCAGTGGTGAGAAAGGAGACTGGAATGTACCGTCTTCGTTGCGACCACGCATTAGCTTGGATTCTTTATCGAAAAGATTCTTGTAATTCATGGCACGTTTGGCAAACAGGTTGATTTCTTTCTTGGGACGTTTCAGTTCCTTTGCCAACCGGTAGATACACCAGTCATCGTATGCATATTCCAGAGTACGGGCGGCGTTCTCGTTGATTTTCACATCGTAGGGTACGTATCCCAGTTTATTATAGTACTCGTATCCCAATCGTCCGGTAGAAGAAACCTCCGGATGCACATTCTCCGTTCCGTGAATCAGTCCTTCATACAGCGTCTTGATATCATCGACTTTTACTCCCTTCATATAGGCGTCTACCAGGATCGATGCGGAGTTATTTCCAACCATGCAACCTCTGTGTCCCGGACTTGCCCATTCGGGAAAGAAACCGCTTTCAAGGTATGTATTGATCAACCCTTCCTGCATCTCCTTGTTAACCGACGGGTACATCAGATTCAACAGCGGGAAGAGGCAGCGGAATGTATCCCAGAAGCCGGTATCGGTAAACATATATCCCGGAAGTACCTGTCCGTTATACGGACTGTAATGAATAGGCTGACCGTTCGCATCCAGCTCATAGAACTTGCGCGGGAAAAGCAGTGAACGATACAGACAGGAGTAGAATGTACGGTACTGATCCAGATTGCCGCCTTCTACTTCTATTTTGCCCAGCACCTGATTCCAGGCATCTTTTCCTTTTTGGGCGAGTTGTTCTATGTTATCTTTGCCCAGTTCGTTCATATTGGCGGCAGCCTGCTCAAAGCTGATGAAAGAAGAGGCGATGCGTGCATTCACCTGCTCTCCTTTGCGGGTTTTGAATCCGATGATCGCTCCGGCATGGTCGGTTGTCTGTTCCGCTACGTTCTCTTGCAGATTTCCGTTCTCTACCGTAGCCTTATAGGTGAAAGGCTTGTCGAACTCGATGATAAAGTAGTTCTTGAAGTTTTCAGGAACACCACCGCTGTTGCGTGTCGTATAACCGATTATCTTATTCTCTTCCGGAATAATTTTGATGTAAGAACCTTTGTCGAAGGCATCTACGACCACATAAGAATGATCATTCTCCGGGAATGTGAAACGGAAAAGTACGGCACGTTCCGTCGGTGTCATTTCAGTGACTATATCGTGTTCTGCCAGGTATACTTTGTAGTAGTAAGGAGTTGCCACTTCCCCTTTATGTGCAAACCAGCTTGCCCGTTTCTCTTCGTCAAACACCGGTTGGCCCACTATTGGCATTATCGAGAACTGACCATAATCATTGATCCATGGACTGGGCTGGTGTGTCTGTTTGAATCCGCGGATTTTGTTGGCGGTATAGGTATATTGCCATCCGTCTCCCATTTTGCCTGTCTGTGGAGTCCAGAAGTTCATACCCCAGGGACGGGCAATAGCCGGATAGGTATTACCTGTTGATAACTCAAAAGTAGACTGGGAACCCATCAGTGGATTGACATACTGCGTCCAGTCTTTGGCTTGGGACAATAGCGTACAACTAAGTACACAAGCTATCAATAAGAGTCTTTTCATGATAAGTAATGGTTTTTATATGATTATTGAGAAGAGTTGTTACTTCCCCATTGTGTAGGATGGTCAGTCATTTTGATCTCCATGATTCCGCCTGCTACAATGTCCTGATGTCCGAAGAATGGCGTGTCCAGAGGTTTGCCGTTCAGTAATACGCTTTCGATGTACTTGTTGCTTTTGGAGTTGTTCTTCACCACGATGCTAAATGTCTTTTCACCGGGGAGATTGATTACAGCCTTGTCGAAAGCCGGACGTCCGATAGAATACACCGGTTTGCCCGGGCATACCTGATAGAATCCCATCGAGTTGAGTATATACCATGCCGACATCTGTCCGCAGTCTTCATTGCCGGACAGCCCGTCTACATTGTTGGCATACTGGCTCCGGTAGACACTGTCCACTAATTCCTGCGTTCTCCACGGACGATTCACATAGTTGTACAGATGAATCACGTGATGACTCGGCTCATTGCCATGTGCATACTGACCGATTAGTCCGCTGATATCTGCCGAGGTGGTTTCTCCGTCCAGACTCGAATCGACTGTAAACAGCGAATCCAGCTTTTCTACAAAAGCGTCCTCGCCTCCCATCAGTTTCACAAGTCCTTCCACATCGTGCGGAACAAACCAGGTCCATTGCCAAGCGGTTCCTTCGCAATAGTCATCGCTACGGTGAGTGGAGGCACGCGGGTTGAACGGGGTGCGCCATTCGCCATTCGAATCCAGTCCGCGCATGAAGCGGGTCGATTTGTCGAAATAGAACTCATAGGCTTTAGCGAAACGTTCATACTTTGCTTTGTTTTCGAAGTCGTTCATCGCTTCGGCAAAGATGGAGATACACCAGTCGTCGTAGGCATATTCCAGCGCTTTGGCTACAGATTCATTTTCGCGGTCGCAGGGGATGTAGCCGATAGCGTTTTTATAATACTTCGCTTTGGGCATCAGATGCGGCAGCACCAGATCGGGGCATTTGATGCCTGTCGTGTCATATTCGGCTGCGCGCAGACTGGCTTTGTATGCTTCGTGAGCATCAAAATTGCGGTAACCTTTCATATAGGCATCCACAATAACGGGGACCGCATGATATCCGATCATCGTTCCAGTGTAGTTGGAAGCCAGATCCCACATCGGGTATATTCCGCCTTCCTGATGTTTCCTGATCAGTGAATTGATGAACTGATTGTTCAGATTCGGGTCGATGATCGTCATCAGCGGGTGCAGTGCACGGAACGTATCCCACAGGGAGAAGACAGTATACAGCGGATTAATGGTATCTCCCTGATGTACTTCGAGATCCATGCCGAGATAGCGTCCGTCCGCATCCGTAAACAGGTTCGGGCTGATAGCCGTATGATACAGAGCGGTATAGAAAATGGTTTTATCTTCTTTATCGGAAGTGGTGATGTCTATTTTAGACAGATAATTATTCCAGGCAGTGCGGGCATCTTTTCGTACCTTGTCGAAGTCCCATTCGGGAATTTCGGATTCCACATTCTTGCGTGCGCCGGCGATATCGACGGCGGATACACCCACTTTTACCAGTACTTCTTCGTCTTTCTTTGTATTAAAGTGCAGTACGGCTTTGCATACTGGCAGGCGCTTGCCGTTGTCCATCGTGACAGAGTCGGTGATGAGGGTATATGCGAACGGTTTGGAGAACTTGGCGTAGAAGTTAATATACTGGTCGAAAGCCCAGTAAGTCGTCTTCTTGTGTCCGCAGATTTCCGTGTCGCTGATTACTTCGATTTCCATCTCGTAGTTGGTCTGCCGTTGCAGGCTGTAGTCCAGATCGATGATAAATCCGGATTCTGTGCTTTCGGGGAAAGTGTAGCGGTGGATGGCGCCGCGTTTGGTAGCCGTGATCTCTGCTTTTACCTGATAAGTGTCGAGGAAGACGGAGTAATATCCGGGTTCCGCTGTCTCATTCTCGTGCGAGAAAGCAGAGGCGTAAGCCAGTTTCTGGCTTTCCGGATCTGTTGTCAGATACTGCGGCTTGCCGACAGTCGGCATCAGTAATACGTCTCCGTAGTCACAACAGCCTGTACCGCTGACGTGGGTATGCGAAAAACCGTTGATCGTGTTGTCGTCGTAATAATAACCGGAGCAAGCGTCCCAGCCGTCGATCCGGGTGTCCGGACTGGGCTGGATCATACCGTGTGGAACTACGGCTCCGGGGAAAGTATGTCCATGTCCGCCGGTGCCTATGAAAGGATTGACATAAGCACTATAATCTTTTACACTGGGGGACTCTGTGCAGGAGTTGAGCATTATAAAGCCTCCGAAACATCCTATCAGAAGTGTCTTTAATTTCATGTCGTTTATTAGTTTAAGTTTAACACAGGACTCATTTCTTATCTGAAGAGATAAAGATATTGTTTCCTACGATTTTATATTCAATAGGTATGGAATTCTGCAAGGATTTCAATACCGATTCGATGGTTGATTTTTTCTTCAATACACCCGAATATGTTTTGTCCGACCGAATGTCAGGAGACAGAATGATCTTCACGTCGTAGAAGCGTTCCAGTGCCTTGGTGATGGTAAATATGTTTGCTTTATTGAATGGTATCAGATTGTCACGCCATACAGCATCCAGTTTCGCGTCGACCTGTTTCACCGTCAGTCGTCCGCTGTTTCTGTTCAGTTCGGCACGCTGACCGGGGGCGAGGACAATTTGTCCTTCGTCCTTGTTGCCTTTCACTTCGATTTCTCCTTCGATCAAGGTTGCTTCCGCTATCCGGCAACGTTTGTCGCATTTGAAGTTGAAAGTGGTTCCCAGTACACGTACGCGCATAGCGTCACTTTCTACCGTGAATGGTTTATGGCGGTTCTTGGTCACTTCGAAATAGGCTTCTCCGTCCAGATACACATTACGTTCTTTTTCGGAGAATTCGCGCGGGTACTTCAGCGTGGCGGCATTGTTCAGCCAGACTTTCGTCCCATCCGGCAAGACAACTTCCTTCACGATGCCTTCATTGGCAACGGCTACCAGCATCTGATGCTCCGGCCGGTTGTAGAACCAATATCCAGCTCCTCCGCCCATTAGTAAAGCAACGGCAAGGATGGCCGCATATTTCATCCAGCGATGCATATGCAGTACTTTATCTTTCTTCTTTTTCTCTTGCGACAGTTGTTTATAAAGCCTTTTTTCCGCATTAGCCATTCTCTGTTCATCGGCATAATGGTCGAATTTACCCAGATGATAAATTTCTTCCATGCGGAACAACTGGCGGGCATTTTCGTCCGATTCGCTGATCCAGGCATTCACCTCGATCAGCTCTTCTTCAGAACACTGACCTGTCAGATATTTGTTTATTATTTCTTCGCTCAGATTTCTCATTTTCTTTTCCTTCATATAAGTAATACAATTGAAACCCCAAAAACACTTATCTTTAATCCAATAAAAATAAGAGGAGAATGAACCAAAGATGTCCGAGACGATTTCGCAGGAACTTCAATGCCTTATACATATGTGCCTCTACCGTGCGGAGTGAAACCCCCAGTACATCGGCTATCTCCTTATTTTTCATGTCGTGCAGATAGCTGAGCTTGAAAACTTCTTTGCACTTGTCCGGAAGCTCATTGATCGCATCGTGAATCTCTTTTCGCAATTCCCGGTCTTCGATCTTGCGGATCACTTCGTTGTTGT
This sequence comes from Bacteroides sp. B1-V-101, assembly GCF_023656585.1. Classification (NCBI taxonomy): domain Bacteria; kingdom Pseudomonadati; phylum Bacteroidota; class Bacteroidia; order Bacteroidales; family Bacteroidaceae; genus Bacteroides; species Bacteroides sp. B1-V-101. Next base: position 38,879 of record NZ_JAMOKH010000033.1, read on the forward strand.
CCGGCTGATAAAACTCTGCACGCCTCCGGTTTATCTCTTCCATGGCGGCGCAATAGCCATCTTCTACATTACGATGTTTCAATACGTTAAGGGCACGTGTATAGACAGCACGATAGAGGAAAGCCTGAATCTGCTCTCCTATCTCTATGCTGTCTTTTCGTTTCCAAAGCTCTACGAACACGTCCTGCACTACATCCTCCGCCTCTTCTTCTCCTACCAGTCGGGTGGCATAGAATAGCAGGCTGGGGTAGTACCTGCGGAATAGAGCTTTGTAGGTTAAGTCGAAGTTTTCATTCATTTTTCCGATAGATTAGTTTAGGTGGACCTACTGGGTCTGTTCTTCAAATTCGACTTCCACTAAGGGAGTATTCCCCATTTCAAATTCGACGGTGGCACCGCTCATAATCTGTTCATGGGTAAGGTAGGTCTTATCGTACGGTTGACCGTCTACTTTGATAGATTGAATGTAAATATTCTCTTTGCTCACTTTGGGAGCAAGAACTGTAAATGTCTTTCCGTTAGCCAGATGCAACTTCATCTCCGGGAACAGGGGAGTACCTATTTCATACTTTCCGCTGACCGGATTGACCGGATAGAATCCCATCGCGCTGAATACGTACCAGGCAGACATTTGTCCGCAGTCTTCGTTTCCACAAAGACCGGCAGGCTCGTTCTTGTAAAGCTCGTTCATTACTTTGGCAACGTATTTCTGTGTCAGGTTCTGTTGTCCTACGGCATTGAAAAGATAGATTACGTGATGGCTCGGCTCATTGCCGTGAGCATATTGCCCGATCATTCCCGTGCTGAAGATGGGAAGTTCTTCGTCGTCTGCCGGATGATAGGTAAACATGCTGTCCAGTTTCTCTGCAAAGCGGCTTGTGCCTCCTGTGAGATCAATCAGACCGTCTATGTCATGCTGCACGGACCAGAAGTATTGCCAGCCGTTGCTTTCGCAGATATGCGGAGTATATTCGTCGGCTTTGAAGTCTTTGATAAAGTTTCCTTTATCGTCACGCGGCTGCATGAACGAAGTGGCCGGGTTGTAAACATTCTTGTAGTTCTGGGAACGTTTGTAGAATTCGTCCGCTATCTCTTTCTTGCCCATCTTGTTCGCCATCTCAGCAATGCAGTAATCGTCAAATGCATATTCCAATGTTTTGGACAGTGACCAATTTTCGGCGTTGTAATGATCTGTCACATTGTAAGGAATATAGCCTAATTGCTTGTATAGCCCGATGCCCCGGTAGTTATCCAAGTTGGCGGTAGCTACGCAGGCGGCCAGTGCTTTCTCCGCATCAAAGTTGCCTATACCTTTCAGATAAGCGTCTACAATCACGGGAACGGCATGATAGCCGATCATCATATCGGTTTCACTCCCGTAGAAGTTCCATACGGGCAGGCGTCCGTTCTGTTCAAAGAAGGCGATGAAGGATTTTACCATGTCGTTGACACGTTCCGGTTCGGTATATGTGAAAAGGGGATGGGCGGCACGGTAGGTATCCCAAAGGGAGAAAGTGCTGTAATTCACCCAGCCGTCACTCTGATGTACTTTTTTGTCGGGACCGTAATAGGCTCCGTCTACGTCACTGTAAATCGTAGGTGCGATCATCGAGTGGTACAGAGCTGTATAAAAGTTTACTTTATCGTCTTGATTGTCACCCTCGACTTCGATCTTTCCCAGTTGGCGGTTCCAGTTTGCTTTTGTTTCTGCCAGATACTTGTCGAAGTCATTTTCGGGCACTTCGGCTTGCAGGTTCTTGGCTGCGCCTTCCATGCTGACGCCGGAAATGGCGGTATTGACGAGAATCTGTTCTCCTTCTTCGGTATGGAAGTCAAAACGTGCGATGACAGCCGTACCGATGTGTTGCTTGTCTTTGATAATGGCAGTCGTATCCAGTTTCACCTTGTCGAAAGGCTTGGAGAAGCGGGTGCGGAAGTAGATTCGCTGGTCGCGTGCCCAGCCATCGGAGTAACGGTATCCTTGAATCGTTACAGAGTCCACTACCTCGATGTGCGAATCGTTCGTGAAGTCCCAGTTCATGGCTTTCTTCAGATTCAGGAAGATGGCGGCTTCGGCTTTGGGGAAGGTGTATCGCTGGATGCCACAACGTTCGGTTGCGGTCAGTTCCACGTTGATATGGTAGTCTTTCAGACGTACTTGATAGTAGCCTGCATAGGCGCTCTCTTCATCGTGAGAAAACTTGGAGTAGATGCCCAGCGGCGCTTCTGCCTCTTTGTAGGGCAGTGTGACCGGCATAAAAGAGATGTCGTACAGGTCGCCTGCACCTGTTCCCGAAAGGTGGGTATGGCTGAAGCCGGCGATTGTGCTGTCCGGATAAAAATAGCCGGATATGCGGTCCCATCCCGGAAGTCCGTTATCCGGGCTGAGCTGCACCATGCCGAAGGGGGCTTGTGCGCCGGGATAAGTGTTTCCTGTGAAATCGGTGCCAATAAAAGGATTTACATACGATGTGTAATCAATTTCAGCTTGTGTCTGTTTGGCGTTGCAGGATGCAAAAATACAAACGATTAGAAGTAGGTAAATAGGTGTTTTCATCGGTGTACGGGTATTGGTGATTACTTATTTTATTATTTGAAGGATAAGAAAAATAATTAATCTGTTTACAAAGGTAGGAAAAAGTTGTGATAATTGAGTTTATATCACGAATATTTTTGGCAGGAGGCCGGTTGGTTGCAGATGGCGCCGGAGTTTTCCGGTGTCGGGAGGTGTCCTCATCGGTGCCGGAATTAGAAATAAAAAACCGTGTCTTAAAGTGCGGGTGACTTTAAGACACGGTTCTTATATTGGATGTATATTACTGCTTTCTTAGATACCTGCGAGTTCCAGTACTTTTTCGATAGCGGCATTCAGTCCGTCTGTATTCTTGCCTCCGGCAGTAGCGAAGTGAGGTTGACCGCCTCCGCCGCCTTGAATCAGTTTGGCTGCCTCTTTCACCAGGTTGCCTGCTTTCAAGCCACCGGCCACCAGATTGTCGCTCAGCATGACGGTCAGCATAGGTTTGCCATGGTCGAGGCTTCCGGCCACAAAGAACAAGTTTTCTGTGATTTCGCCGCGAAGCTGGAAAGCGATATTCTTCACCACTTCCGCCGGCAACGGAGCACAGAACTTGATTACCTTGATACCGTGAATTTCCTGTATATTCTTCAGCAGTCTTTCTTTCAGCGAGGCTTCTTTCTCTTTCATGTAGTCTTCTACCTGCTTTTTCAGTCCTGCATTTTCCTCAATATACTTGCGGATGGCAATACCCAGGTCGGGTGCGTTGTTGAAGAGTGATTTCAATTCACTGATCGTATCCTGAATGGTATCCAGCATTTCTTCCACACGGGCTCCCGTATATGCTTCGATACGGCGTACACCGGCTGCAACAGAACTTTCGGAAATGATCTTTACCATACCGATATTTCCGGTTGCGGCTACGTGGATACCTCCACAGAATTCGATAGAAGAACCGAACTGGATCACACGTACTCTTTCACCGTACTTTTCGCCGAAGAGGGCGATAGCTCCCAGCTCTTTCGCTTCCTCGATAGGAATGTTGCGGTATTCCTTCAAAGGGATGTTGGCGCGAATCTTGGCATTCACCAGGTGTTCTACCTGGCGGATTTCTTCGTCGGTCACCTTCTGGAAGTGAGAGAAGTCGAAACGTAGTGAATCCGGTGTTACTAACGAACCTTTCTGTTCGATGTGCTCGCCCAGTACTTCACGCAGGGCAGAGTCCAGCAGGTGAGTTGCCGAGTGATTGGCTGCGCAGGCTGCCCGTTTGTCGGTGTCTACACAAGCCATCATCGGAGCTTCCGGATGTTCCGGCAACTTTTTGGTAATATGTATCGGTAGATTGTTCTCTTTCTTGGTGTCGATCACTTCGATGGTCTCGAATTCGCTGACCAATACACCAGTGTCGCCTACCTGACCACCACTTTCTGCATAGAACGGAGTACAGTCAAGTACGATCTGATACAGTGTCTGGTTTTTCTGCTTGATCTGACGATAGCGGAGAATAGACGCTTCGTATTCAGTATAGTCGTAACCTACGAATTCGGTTGTTCCTTCTCTCAGAGTCACCCAGTCACCGGTTTCGATGGCGGCAGCGTTACGTGCACGCTGTTTCTGCTGTTGCATTTCTGCGTTGAACTCTTCGATGTTGACTGTCATTCCGTTTTCACGAAGAATCAGTTCTGTCAGGTCTAACGGGAAACCGAAAGTATCATATAAGGTAAAGGCATCTTTACCGCTGATTTCTGTCTTTCCGGCAGCCTTTGTATCTTCCATTGTCTTATCCAGCAGACGGATACCTGTTTCCAGCGTGCGAAGGAAGGCTTCTTCTTCTTCCTTGATTACTTTTTCGATCAGACCTTTCTGTGCGATCAGTTCCGGATAAGCGTCTCCCATGTTATCGATCAACACCGGAAGCAGCTTGTACATGAATGACTGTTTCTGTCCGAGGAAAGTATATCCGTAGCGAACGGCGCGGCGGAGGATACGGCGGATTACATAACCTGCCTTGGCATTGGAAGGCAGCTGACCGTCCGTAATGGAGAAAGCAATCGTACGGATGTGGTCAGCGATTACACGCATGGCGATGTCCTGCTGTTTGTCTTTTCCGTACTCTGTGCCTGACATTGCTGCAATCGCTTTCAGCATCGGCTGGAATACGTCTGTATCGTAGTTGGAAGTCTTGCCCTGCAAAGCCATACAGAGGCGTTCGAATCCCATACCTGTATCGATAACCTTTGCAGGAAGTGGTTCGAGGCTGCCGTCAGCTTTACGGTTATATTGCATGAACACAAGGTTCCATATTTCAATCACTTGGGGATGATCGTGGTTGACGAGATCACGGCCGGAGATTTTGGCACGTTCTTCTGCCGGACGGAGGTCGATGTGGATTTCCGAACAAGGTCCGCAAGGGCCTGTATCACCCATTTCCCAGAAGTTGTCGTGCTTGTTGCCGTTGATGATGTGATCTTTCGGCAGATACTGTTCCCAGTAAGAAGCGGCTTCGTCGTCACGACTCAGTCCTTCTTCGGGGCTTCCTTCGAATACGGTGGCGTACAGGTGTTCCGGATTCAGTTTCAATACTTCTACCAGATATTCCCATGCCCAGTTGATGGCTTCTTTCTTGAAGTAGTCACCGAATGACCAGTTGCCCAGCATTTCGAACATGGTGTGGTGGTACGTGTCGTGTCCCACTTCTTCCAGGTCATTATGCTTTCCGCTTACACGCAGACATTTCTGAGAGTCCGCGACTCTGTGGTATTTGGCCGGGTGGTTACCCAAAATAATATCTTTAAACTGGTTCATCCCTGCGTTGGTAAACATCAGGGTAGGGTCATCTTTTATCACCATCGGAGCCGAGGGAACAATGTGGTGTCCTTTCGACTCAAAGAAATTCTTGAATGAATCTCTGATCTCTTTTGCAGTCAACATATTCTTCTATATATCTATTGTTGAGGTTAATATTCTCAAAAAACTGTGCAAAGATAGCTTGTTTTTATTACTTTTGCCGTATTAACAAGCGAAATATTTCCAAAAAGATGCGCAAAGTTTACTACATCTACAATCCAAGGACGCAGACTTATGACCGAATTTACCCTACCGTACGGCAGCGTGCGCTTAGCATTCTGCGCCGGCTTTTTATCGGTATGGGACTTGGAGCCGGATGCTTCATCGTCTTGCTTCTGGTGTTCGGATCGCCTTCGGAGAAGGAGCTGCGAATCGAAAATAGCCGTCTTTTGGCGCAATATAATGTACTTTCCCGCCGTCTGGATGATGCGATGGGGGTGCTGCAGGATATTCAGCAGCGTGACGATAACCTGTATCGGGTGATTCTGCAAGCTGATCCTGTTTCGCCGGCTATCCGTCAGGCAGGTTTTGGAGGAACGAACCGGTATGAGGAGCTGATGGATCTGGCAAACTCCAAGCTAGTGGTAAATACGACCCAAAAGCTGGATGTACTGTCCAAACAACTCTATATCCAGTCCAAGTCTTTCGATGACGTGGTGGATATGTGCAAGAATCACGATGAAATGCTGAAGTGTATTCCGGCCATCCAGCCTATCTCCAATAAAGACCTTCGCAAGACTGCTTCCGGATACGGAACACGTATTGATCCGATTTACGGTACGACGAAGTTCCATTCGGGAATGGACTTCTCCGCTCATCCGGGAACGGATGTCTATGCGACCGGTGACGGTACAGTGGTAAAAGTAGGATGGGAAACCGGATATGGCAATACGATTGAGATTGACCATGGCTTCGGTTATCTGACTCGGTACGCTCACTTACAGAGCTATAACACGAAAGTCGGGAAAAAGGTAGTACGTGGCGAGGTGATTGGAAAAGTGGGAAGTACAGGTAAGAGTACCGGTCCTCATCTTCACTATGAGGTATATGTGAAGGGAAAGGTTGTGAATCCTGTCAACTATTACTTCATGGACTTGAGCGCGGAAGATTATGAGAAGATGATTCAATTGGCTGCCAATCACGGTAAAGTGTTTGATTAATCTCTTTAAACAATGATTTCTATGCTGAATACGGACAAAGAACTAAAATTATATTACTCCATAGCCGAAGTGGCCGATATGTTTGGAGTCAACGCATCCTTGCTTCGTTTTTGGGAGAAGGAGTTCCCTCAGATTTCTCCCAGGACGACGGGACGGGGGATACGTCAGTATCGTAAGGAGGATGTAGAAACGATTGGTCTGATCTATCATCTGGTGAAGGAGAAAGGTCTGACGCTTCCCGGTGCCCGTCAACGGTTGAAGGATAACAAGGAAGCTACGGTTCGCAATTACGAAATTGTGAACCGTCTGAAAGGTATTAAGGAAGAGCTTCTGGCTATCAAGAAAGAACTGGACGGACGATAAATTATTCCTCCATCCGGTTCACCTGTTTGATGTTTTGAATCTTCTTCAGATTATTGCAGATTGTTTTTACATCTTCCACATCGTGTACCCATAGCTGAATCTTTCCTTCGAATATCCCGTCATTTGTTTCAATGGCAAGTTTACGGATATTCACGTTGAGCTGTCTGGAGATGACCTGAGTCACTTCGTTTAGAAGTCCCATACTGTCTATACCTCTTAAATAGATATATACGAGGAAAGAAAGTTCTTTGTGAGTATCCCATTCGGTCGCTAATATACGGTTGCCATAGCTGCTTTTCAGCTTGGCGGCAACAGGGCATTGGCGTTTATGAATAATAATGCGGTCGTTTTCATCAACGTAACCCAAAACATCATCACCGGGAATCGGATGACAACATTCGGCCATGATGTATTTCTTTTGCAGACTTTCTTCGGTCAGTTTAAGAATCTCTTTCGGATTGATCTTTTCTTTTTCCTGCGGTTCTTTTTCTTCCGGTTTTTCCTTGTTGCTGTTCCCGAAGGAGAACGTCAGGTATTTCTTCCAGTTGCTGGTTTGCTTTTCTCTCAGCTCGTTTTTGTCCGCTTCTCCCAAAGTAATGGCTTTACTGCCGATGGCGGCCAGTAACTCTTCTTCATTCTTGAAGTTGTGAAACTTACGCAACTTCTCGATGACAGCTTCTTCCGGACGTATTTCTTCCTTCTTTAGAAACTCGCTGAGTAACTCTTCGCCAATTTTCTGATTCGCCTTCCGTTCTTTGCGAAGAATCGCCGCGATTTTGGCACGGGCACGGGCGGTCGTTGCGAATACTTCCCATTGCGGTTGTACACGTTGGGATTTGGAAGTTAATATTTCAACCTGATCACCACTTTGCAGTTTATGGCTTAGCGGCACTAGTTTATGATTGACTTTGGCGCCGATACAATGGCTACCGATATCTGTGTGCAGTGAGAAGGCAAAATCCAGCGCCGTAGAGTTCTGCGGCATTGTCTTTAACTCTCCCTTCGGAGTGAACACAAAGATTTCGGAAGCAAACAGGTTCAGTTTGATCGTATCCAGAAAATCTATCGCATCCGGTTGCGGATCATCCAGTATCTCTTTAATGGTTTTCAGCCATTTCTCCAGTTCACCTTCGTCTTCGCTGCCTCCTCCTTCTTTATATTTCCAGTGGGCGGCAAAGCCTTGTTCTGCAACATCGTTCATCCGTTCGCTGCGAATCTGTACTTCAATCCATTGTCCGTTGTTTCCCATCAGGGTGACGTGCAATGCCTGGTAACCATTCGCCTTCGGATGGCTTACCCAGTCGCGCAGGCGGTCGGGATGAGGCTTGTATATCTTGGAAATGGAGACATAGATGTCGAAACAGTCGTTGAGCTCTTCTTCCACGTTGCGTGGTTCGAAGATGATGCGGACAGCGAGCAAGTCATAAATCTCCTCGAACGGGACGTGCTTGGTCTGCATCTTGTTCCAGATGGAGTAGATCGATTTCACACGTGCCAGAATCCGGTATTTCAGCCCCATCTTGTCCAGCTGAGTGCGGATCGGAGCTGTGAAGTCGTTGAATACTTTGTCGCGTTCGGCGGTGGTAGCATTCAGCTTTTCTTCTATTTCGGCATATTCTTCGGGGTGTTCATATTTGAAGCTGAGGTTTTCAAGCTCTGTTTTTATCTTGTACAGACCTAGGCGGTTGGCTAACGGGGCATAGATGTAGAGAGTTTCTCCTGCTATCTTGTATTGCTTGTTGGGCAGCATGGAACCCAGCGTGCGCATATTGTGCAAGCGGTCGGCTATTTTGATCAGGATAACCCGGATATCGTTCGACATGGTGAGCAGTAACTTCTTGAAGTTCTCTGCCTGTGCCGAAGCGCGGTCGCCGAAGATCCCTCCGGAGATTTTGGTCAATCCGTCTACAATCTGGGCAATCTTCGGTCCAAAGATATTTTCGATGTCTTCTACCGTGTAATCAGTGTCTTCCACTACGTCGTGCAGCAGTGCCGCACAGATAGAAGTAGAACCAAGACCAATTTCGTTACATACTATCTGTGCAACGGCAATCGGGTGCATGATATAAGGTTCGCCAGATCGGCGTTTGATTCCTTTGTGTGCCTGATTAGCGAAGTTGAAAGCTTTCGTGATGATTTCAACTCGTTTGCGATGTTTAGTATGGAGATAATCATTCAGAAGTTCCTGGAACGCCTGATTGATCATCTCTTCATCTGCTATTTCTTTGGGGGTTATATTATCCATATTCGTTATCCTTTCATTCGCTTATTTTTGCAAAAATAAGCAAATTTCCGAATGAAGCAAGCGGGAAGTCATTTATTTGTAGATTTTCAATTGTTTTCCTGCTGCGATTCTGGTGTTCGACATACCGTTCCACTGCTGTATATCTTTGACACGTACACCTAGCTTTTCGGCAATCGATGAAAGAGTGTCTCCACTTTTTATCTTATAATAAGTCAATTTTCCTTTACCGGCAACAGCACTTGTCTGTCTGCGGGTGGTTGGAGTTACTTCTTTCACGGCAACGGTTTTGCGGTTGCGGAATAGCTCGTCGGCACGATGTGCGTAGATCGTATCTTGCTTGTCAATAAACGTACTGATGGCGCCTTGTGGTAAACGTAATGTACAAGGTTTGGTCGTGCCGGGAATCACTTGTTTCTTGTATTGGGGATTCAGGCTCTTCACTTCCTCCAGCGGAACATTGCAAAGTTCGGCAATCTGCTCGAAATGAAGGTTTTTAGTGACTTGCACCGTATCTGTGCTTGCCGGAATGTTTGTTTCCATCGGACAGATGTTGTGGTCACAATAGTATGTCATCACATAGTTGGCTGCGATGAAAGCAGGTACGTATCCGCGTGTCTCTTTCGGCAGCAGGTTATAGATTTTCCAGTAATCCGTTTCGCCTCCGGCGCGGCGGATTGCCTTGTTGATAGTACCTGGGCCGCAGTTATAGGCTGCGATAACCAGATTCCAGTCTCCATAAATATCGTACATCTCTTTCAGATAACGGGCGGCAGCCCAGGTCGCTTTGATCGGGTCGCGGCGTTCGTCTATCAGACTATTGGATTCAAGACCGTAAATCTTTCCTGTTCCAATCATGAATTGCCACAGTCCCGAGGCACCGGCACGTGACACAGCTGAAGGATTCAGTGCAGATTCGATAATCGGCAGGTACTTCAGTTCCAGAGGAAGTCCGTAAGCGTCCAGTGCTTCTTCAAAAATAGGCATATAGAAATTGCAGGCGCTCAGCATGAATGAAACCTGATTGCGCAGGCGACCCGCGTACATATCGATGAATTTGCGTACAATGTCATTATAAGGCATCTCCATGACAGCCGGAATACGTGAAAGGCGGTCAATGTAGACAGAATCACTGAATAAAGGATTCACTTCCGCCGTACTGCAATCTTTGCCTAAATCAATATAGTTTTTAGCTTTCCAGTCGTTCAGCAGACTGTCGAGCGGGTAAGTCATACTCTTTGGAAGATCGATGCTTTCTTTGCGTTCGGTTCCGTTTTCACGAATAACTACATCTACACTTTGAGCTTTTACCTGTGTGGTTGCCAACAGGAAAAGGAAAATAATCGAACAATAGTTTTCTAATTTCTTCATGCTTTAATTATAAGTTCAATCTAAATTGTGTTTTTAAAATCGTAGTACGCATTGCAGTCCCACTGACTTATTCTTGTAACTGTTGGAGCGGAACTGACTGTTATTGTCGATGACAGTTGGCTCCAGCTTCATACTCAAGTCAGGTGAAATATCGAAGTTCGATAATTCCGCATCGACATAGGCATCGATGATGGAGATAAGGTATACTCCGATAAATGCAAATATACTAAGGTCCCGAAAACGACGGAACGAGTCCTTTCTTCGTTTCAAGGTGTTTTTCAGTTGCTCTTCATTATACTGGGCGTTCGGTGGCAGCAAATCTTCATAGCTCTTGGTGTTTGGATTACTGTCCATGATGTCCAGATAGGCCTGTGAATAGTCTTTATACATTTTCCCGTTCCAGCTGAGGGCATACGCACATCCTGCAAACCCTCCATATATAATAGGTAGTTTCCAGTATTTACGGTTGTAAATCTGTCCTCCGCCGGGGAATACGACTGCAAGCCATGTCGCTTTGGTCGGGTTGGGAATGAACAGTTTCTTGTTGAGATCCTGCACAGGAGGTACTGTGTCGGTTTTCACAACAATAGGTGTCGGCTGTTCTATCTTCTTCAGTTCTTTTTTATTGGCTGCGTCAAGGCTGTCGGCTATCTGTATTTTGGCAGCAGACAGACTGTCGGTTGCTTGCAGGCGTTCCGGATGCAATATCTTGATTGAATCCTTTTTCAACGAATCCATCACCTGAGCAGGATCCCGGTGCCTTCGTGCACGTGCTTTCGGTGCTTCCCGGCTCTGAATAATACTGTCTTTTTGTACCGGAGTCACAGGTTCTTGTGCATACACATCAATCCCTGCCACCTGTGGAAAACAGAGAAGCAGGGTGATGATGAGTAACTGATATTTCTTACTTTTTCTTGTCATCTACTTTTTTAGCGTATCGAAGATTTCCATGATACGTTCCAGTTCCTCCTCGTTGCTGAAAGGAATACTGATTTTTCCTTTCCCCTTTTCGGAGCAAGTCAGTTGTACCTTGGTGTTGAAAAATCCCGTGAGTTGTTGCTTTAGTAAATTAAACTCTTCCGGTAGTTTACTGCGTTTTGGAGTGATTTTCCGTGTGCCGCTTTTCACAGCTTCTCCTTCGCTCAGCGATTTGACAATCTCTTCTACTTTGCGGACGGAGTATCCGTGTTCCTGTATCTCTTCGAATATTTTTACTTGAAGTTTGGGGTCGCCTAATGAAATCAATGCACGTGCATGTCCCATATCCAGCTGTTTGTTTTGTAGAGCCATCTGTATAGGAGCCGGCAGTTTCAGCAGACGCAGGTAGTTGGCGATAGTAGTCCGGTTCTTGCCGATACGTTCGCTCAGGCGTTCCTGTGTCAGTTCATACTGGTCCAGCAGATGTTGATAAGCCAATGCTATTTCTACCGCATTCAGGTCTTCACGCTGTATGTTTTCAATCAGCGCCATTTCCATCATGTTTTCGTCGTCGGCAGTGCGGATGTAGGCAGGGATGGTTTTCAGTCCTGCTTTTTGTGAAGCACGGTAACGACGCTCTCCCGCGATGATCTGATACTCATCGTCCGAGAGTTTGCGTAGAGTGATAGGCTGTATGATACCGATTTCCGCAATGGAATCAGCCAGTTCCTGTAATGCCGTTTGATCGAATTCGCGGCGTGGCTGATTGGGGTTGACGGTAATCTTCGCCAACTCTATTTCACTAATGGAAGAAGAACCTTCGGTTTTCACATCATCCATTGAGAGCAGGGCGTCAAGTCCGCGTCCTAATGCATTTCTTTTTTGTGTTGCCATATCTTCTTCGGTTATTTATTTCTGTTGATAATCTCTTTGGCAAGGGCGAGATGGTTTTTGGCACCGGTAGAGTCCGCATCATAAAGAATGGTCGGGATACCGTAGCTGGGAGCCTCGCTCAGTTTCACATTTCGCTGGATCACACTGTTGAAAACTAATTCCTGAAAGTGTCTTTTCACTTCGTCGTAAATCTGGTTTGCCTGACGCAGACGTGAGTCATACATCGTCAGCAGGAAACCTTCGATTTCCAGAGCGGGATTCAGTTTCGACTTGATGATTTTAATTGTATTCAGCAGTTTGCTGATGCCTTCGAGAGCAAAATACTCAGCTTGCACGGGGATGATCACGGAGTCGGCTGCCGTCAGGGCATTGATGGTGATCAGTCCGAGTGAAGGAGAACAATCTATCAGAATATAGTCATATTCTTTCTTCAAGGGTGTGAGCACTTCTTTCAGTATCTTTTCGCGGTTTGGGAGGTTCAGCATTTCAATCTCTGCTCCTACAAGATTGATGTGCGAAGAGATCACTTTCAAAGAGTCGATTTCTGTGTCAAGAATAGCGTCCTGTACATTGGCTCTGTCAATAATGCATTCATAGATAGTGCATTCCGACTGCTTGATGTCCACTCCCAAGCCGGAAGAGGCATTTGCTTGCGGGTCTGCATCTACCACGAGTACTTTCTTTTCAAGTGTAGCAAGTGACGCTGCGAGATTAATCGTAGTCGTGGTCTTTCCTACACCCCCTTTTTGATTGGCCAAAGCAATTATTTTTCCCATATACTCTAAATTTATTGGCAGCGAAATAAGTGATAATTCCTTAGAGCGCCTACGAAAAAAGAGAAACTTTGCATTTTCTGTTGATAAGTCACCGGTTTTGTTAATAACTGCCGGACGAAACAGTTCCGAAACCCGGTTGATTTTATCATCATACTTTCTCTGTTCGAGCTTGCAAATATACATATTTATATTGGATATCTATTTCTTTTTTTACTCGCTTGCAGAAGATTAAGATTTGTAAACGGGTGTATATTCGTCAGATAGCGATGTGATTAATGTGATATTCGGAGATAAGCGGTTGGCAGTACGGTTACTTTTTGCTACTTTTGTGCGAACATTAAAAAGGAAAGGATTGAATATATGGAAAGTAAGAAGCCGTTGATCCTCGTTTCGAATGACGATGGTGTTATGGCTAAAGGTATTAGTGAATTGGTGAAGTTCCTTCGTCCGTTGGGGGAAATTGTTGTAATGGCACCCGACTCTCCGCGCTCCGGCAGCGGCAGTGCATTGACGGTGACTCATCCGGTTCATTATCAACTGGTCAAAAGAGAAGTGGGACTGACTGTGTATAAATGTACAGGAACGCCGACCGATTGTATCAAGCTGGCATTGGGCTCAGTGCTCGACCGGAAGCCTGACCTGATCGTAGGCGGTATCAATCATGGAGATAATTCCGCTATTAACGTGCATTATTCGGGAACGATGGGAGTGGTGATTGAAGGCTGTCTGAAGGGAATTCCTTCGATTGGTTTTTCTCTGTGCAATCATCGGCCCGATGCTGATTTTGAACCTTCGGGTCCTTATATACGCAAGATAGCTGCCATGATATTGGAAAAAGGACTGCCCCCGTTGACTTGTCTTAATGTGAACTTTCCCGATACTCCCAACCTCAAAGGAGTGAAGGTTTGCGAACAGGCAAAGGGATGCTGGGTGAATGAATGGGTAACTTGCCCCCGTCTCGATGACCATAATTACTTTTGGCTGACCGGTTCATTCACCGATCATGAACTTGAAAACGAGAATAATGATCATTGGGCGCTGGAAAACGGATATGTGGCTATCACGCCAACGACAGTCGATATGACTGCTTATGGCTTTATAGATGAACTGAATGGCTATTGTCAGCAACTGGAATTCTGACATACGCATTGTGCTGATTTCAAATTTCAAAACTCCTAATTCAAAATTCCCATGAAGTACTATCTGATTGTCGGTGAAGCTTCCGGAGACTTGCATGCGTCCCATTTGATGACGGCCCTCAAGGCGGAAGATCCTCAGGCCGATTTCCGCTTTTTCGGCGGAGATCTGATGGCTGCCGTCGGAGGAACGATGGTGAAGCATTATAAAGAACTGGCGTATATGGGATTTATCCCTGTACTACTTCATTTGCGTACGATCTTTGCAAATATGAAACGTTGCAAGGAAGATATTGTGGCCTGGAATCCCGATGTGGTGATCTTGGTCGATTATCCCGGTTTCAATCTTAACATAGCTAAGTTTGTGCATTCCGAGACGCAGATTCCTGTCTTCTATTATATTTCTCCGAAGATATGGGCATGGAAAGAGTACCGCATAAAGAATATCAAACGTGATGTGGATGAACTTTTCTCCATTCTTCCTTTTGAAGTGGAGTTTTATACTTTGAAACACCGCTATCCTATACATTATGTAGGAAATCCTACGGTAGATGAAGTGACTGCCTATCAGAAAGCTCATCCCAAAAATCCGGAAGCATTCTTGGCGGATAATAACCTGGAGGATAAACCGATAATCGCACTATTGGCGGGAAGCCGGAAACAGGAGATCAAGGATAATCTGCCGGATATGCTGAAGGCGGCTTCTGCTTTTCCCGATTATCAACTGGTACTGGCCGGTGCTCCCGGCATCGCTCCGGAGTATTACAAGCAATATGTAGGGCAGGCTAAAGTGAAAATAATCTTTGCCCAGACCTATCGTTTGCTACAACATGCGGAGGTGGCTTTGGCCACTTCGGGTACGGCGACTCTTGAGACAGCCTTGTTCCGTGTTCCTCAGGTGGTTTGTTACTATACACCGATTGGAAAAGTGGTTTCGTTTTTGCGTCGTCATATATTGAAAGTGAAATTTATTTCACTGGTCAATCTGATTGCAGACCGTGAGGTCGTAAAGGAGTTGGTTGCAGATACAATGACAGTCGGAAATATGCAGAATGAACTAAAGAAACTGATTGAAGATCAGGAGTATAAGAATCGTATGCTTGCCGAATATGAGTATATGGCAGATCGGTTGGGACCTGCAGGTGCTCCCCAGCATGCCGCTCGCAAAATGCTTGAACTGTTGAAAAAATAACTTTCTTTTTCTGAATAAACGTAAAGCCGGTGCAGTAAATGCCCGGCTTTTTTATTTATATAGCAGAAGAATTAAAAAGAGAGGAACAAATATGAAAAAATTTAATTGGCTTTTAGTAATGTTATTGCTCGCATTGGTACCTGCGCTGCAATCATGTGACGACGATGGGTACTCAATTGGAGACATAGGATGGGATTGGGCTACAGTTCGTGCCACCGGTGGCGGTGGTTATTATCTGGAAGGTGATCGTTGGGGTATGATTGATCCGGTGGCCAGTTCTATTCCTTGGTACAAACCGGTAGACGGTGAACGAGTAGTTGCTTTTTTCAATCCTTTGGCTGATACGGATAAGGGTGCTCAGGTAAAGATTGAAGGAATTCAGGAAGTGTTGACAAAAGAGGTGGAAGATATGACGGCTGAAAATGAAGAGGAATTCGGTAATGATCCTATCGTGATTTATCAAGGAGATATGTGGCTGGGAGGAAAGTTTTTGAATATCATCTTCCATCAGTATTTGCCTCGTTCTGAAAAGCACCGCATCAGTCTTGTACAGAATAAGATAGAACCGGAAGCTCCGGAAACACCGGAAGCTTTGAATGTGGATGAAGATGGGTATATACATCTGGAATTACGTTACAATACGTATGATGATGTAACTGGATACCGGGGATGGGGACGAGTTTCTTATAATCTGGAAGAGTTCTATCCAACGGCAAAAGATGCAGCTGAAACAGAATTTAAAGGATTTAAGGTGACTATTAATTCAAAAGAAAATGGAGAAGGAAGAGTGATCGTTCTTGATTTGGATCATCCGGTAGGCGTTCCGGAAAAAGCGAAAGATGTGCATTCTACTTCTTTTGTTAAATAGCAAAACTTTTATAAATAACTAAACCTAAACCTTGACGAACACTGTGTGTGAAAAAAAAAGGTCGGAAGTGCTTCAAAGCGGCTTCCGACCTTTTATTTTATTTATTCTGTTATTAAAACCAAGTTAGTGCATACAGATAAAAGACTGCTGCCGGTATAGCCATCAAAGCACTGTCGAAACGGTCGAGCATCCCTCCGTGTCCCGGAAGAATGGTCCCTGAATCTTTAACGTGCAGCTGGCGTTTCAGTAATGATTCTGTCAGGTCGCCCCATGTTCCGAAAACGACAACGACTAAAGCGAGACCTGCCCATTCCCACATCGACATAATCGTGAAGTAATGTGCCAAGACAAAAGAAGCTCCGATAGCTACTACTCCGCCGCCGATGGAACCTTCCCATGATTTTTTAGGAGAGATACGTTCAAACAAGCGGTGTTTGCCAATTAATGAACCGACGCAATATGCACCTGTATCACTCAGCCAAAGGAATATAAAGATGGACAATGGCAGAATCGGATTGTAGCTTACGCTGCTATATTCCGGATCAGTATGAAACGCCAAGACATTAAGCAAGGCAAACGGCAGGCCTATATAAAGCTGGCTGAGCATGGAATATGCCCAGTTAAGCATTGAACTTGCCTTTTTCAGATACAATTCGCTGATCATCAAATAGAGCAGCAACAGCAAATAAGGAATGAAAATCTTGGAGTCGGCTGCGTCGATACAGAATCCCATCACTGCGAGGAACAGGTAAGCTCCTCCCAGCATGATAATGGTTTTGTTTACGTTGACTCCTTCTGCACGGCTGTTGATTAACTGTCCGAATTCATAGATCGTCAGTGCACTGATCGCCATGAACAGAATGCCGAAGCTGAAAGAATTATAGAGTATACATCCCACCAGAATGGCGACAAAGAGTATACCCGTAATGGCCCGTTTTATAAAATTACTAATCAAAATCTTCGTGTTTTAATTATTTAGATTCGGTAGTTTGTTCTTTCTCATTGGATTTTGCTTCTATAGTAACTTTTCCTTCTACGGTTACTTTTTTTCCTTCCGCAGTGATTTTCGTTTCTGTAGTTGCTTCTTCCTGAGCAGAATTTTTAGCTTCCTCTTCTTTGATTTCTTGTTCTTCTGCTTTCAGTTTCTCGGCAAGTTCTCTTTCCGCTCTGGCAGCATCCTGGCTTTCTTTGGCAGCCATGATTTCTTCCGAGCGGGATGCCCACGGGCGTTTACCGAAAATACGTTCAACGTCTTCGGCAAAGATCACTTCTTTGTCGATCAGTAACTGAGCCAGTTCATTGTGTCCTTCCATATGTTCGGACAAAATCTTCTTGGCACGTTCATATTGCTCGTTCACCATCCGTTTCACTTCTTCATCGATGAGTTCGGCTGTCTTTTCGCTATACGGGCGGTTGAAAGAATATTCCTCATTATTATAATAGCATAAGTTGGGTAGTTTGTCACTCATACCTAAATAAGCAATCATGCCGTATGCTTGTTTCGTAACTCTTTCGAGGTCGTTCATAGCACCGGTAGAGATGCGCCCGATAAACAGGTCTTCGGCTGCACGTCCTCCGAGGGTAGCGCACATTTCGTCAAGCATTTGCTCTTTGGTAGTGATCTGACGTTCTTCCGGCAGATACCAGGCAGCACCCAATGCACGTCCGCGGGGAACAATCGTTACCTTGATCAATGGATTTGCATATTCCAGCAACCACGAGATAGAGGCGTGTCCTGCTTCATGCAAGGCAATCGAGCGTCTTTCCGCTTCTGTGGTAATCTTGGTCTTCTTTTCCAGACCACCGATGATACGGTCTACCGCATCCAGAAAATCCTGCTTGCCTACAAATTTCTTTCCGTGACGGGCTGCGATCAAGGCAGCTTCATTGCAGACATTCGCAATGTCCGCACCGGAGAATCCCGGAGTCTGACGTGCTAGCAAATCTACATCTACTGTATCGTCTATCTTGATCGGACGCAGGTGTACGCCGAATACTTCTTTACGTTCGTTAAGGTCGGGCAGGTCTACGTGTATCTGACGGTCGAAACGTCCGGCACGAAGCAATGCCTTGTCAAGTACGTCCACACGGTTGGTAGCGGCAAGGATAATCACACCACTGTTGGAGCCGAAGCCGTCCATTTCAGTCAGCAACTGATTCAGGGTGTTTTCACGCTCATCATTTCCACCCATTGCAGGGTTTTTGCCACGAGCACGGCCTACCGCGTCAATTTCGTCGATAAAGACAATACAAGGAGCTTTTTCTTTAGCTTGCTTGAACAGGTCACGTACGCGGGAAGCACCTACACCGACAAACATTTCTACGAAGTCAGAACCTGCCAGTGAGAAGAACGGAACGTTTGCTTCACCGGCAACAGCCTTCGCAAGCAATGTCTTACCGGTTCCCGGAGGGCCTACGAGCAATGCGCCTTTGGGAATCTTACCTCCTAGGTCAGTATACTTCTGAGGTTCTTTCAGAAACTCTACGATTTCTTCTACCTCCTGTTTGGCTTCCGCCAGGCCGGCTACGTCCTTGAATGTAATCTTGATGGAGCCTCCCTTTTCGAAAAGCTGGGCTTTGGATTTTCCTACATTGAATACACCGCCGGCACCACCGCCGCCACCGCCGCTCATACGACGCATGAAGAATATCCACAGGGCGATTAATAAAACCAGCGGAAGAATATTAATCAGGATTGCCGGGAAAATATCCGAATCGGCAGGGTAATCTGCTATTCCGTCAAAATGACCGGCTGCTTTTTCGTCCTGCAGAAATTTATCCAGCCTGTCCTTAGAAGGAGGGTTACTGGTAATAATTGGGTTTCTTCCTACTTTGGTGGAGTCCGCACCGAATATTGCACCTACGGCATTCGGTTTGACATGAGCTTCGAGAGTTTTCTCAGAGCCCAGTACTTTGCTGATGTAGCCGTTAGTGACATACTTCTGGAAGTCGCTGTAAGGAACGACTTTACTTCCGCTTCCTCTTGAATCGCTGCTCCACCAAAGGCCGAGAAGCATGAGGGCAATAATCATATATAGCCAGTTCAGATTGAACTTGGGCATATTCACCTTATTATTAGGCTTATTGTTATTGTTGTTAGTATTATTGTTGTCCATAATTGTGGATTAGTCTAAATCGGGGATTTGAGTAAGTTTGGCGTCAGCCCACAGATGTTCAAGATTATAGAAGGATCTTACTTCCGGCAGAAAGACATGTACAAGTACATCGGAATAATCCATTGCCACCCATTCTGCATTTCGAAGTCCGTCGATTGCGGTCGGTTTGCTGTCTGCACCTTTACGGGCAAACTCCTTGACAGAGTCTACAATAGCATTTACCTGACTAGGGGAGTTCCCCTGGCATATAACGAAATATTTGCAGATGGTATCTTCTATACTGGTTAAATCAGCAATAATGATGTTTTTACCTTTTTTTTCCTGAATTCCCTCTTTAATTTTTTCAATTAATATTTTCGTATCGTTCATTCCTGTAATTGAAATTAATAATTCATGTTCTCTTTTGGTTTATAACAAAAAAGGATTACCCTTTGTTTCTGATTATAAACGTGATATTTTTGACAAATATACGGTGATTTATTGGATACAAGAAAGTTATGACTTAATTTTTGTGTTTTTTAGGGGAGATGCTTTTACTTGAAGGAGCAAAATGAGAGTTTTTGCAAAAAAAATAGCAGAAATGTTTGCAATTCCCAAATTATTTGTATCTTTGCACCCGCAAACGAAAATCATTGGGCTATGGTGTAATGGTAACACTACAGATTCTGGTCCTGTCATTCCTGGTTCGAATCCAGGTAGCCCAACAAGATCAACATCAATGATGAATACGAAAATCCCGCTAAAATGAAAGTTTTAGCGGGATTTTTGTTTTTTGCGGTATACTTTCATAGCTGGTAAGGCTCAAAAAAAGAGTCTTCCAAAATGAATGGAAAACTCTTTTTACATCAGCACCGTTTAGGTGATGTTTTTTGCATCTATGATGAGATACCTATTGTGCCTGTGTTATGACATTTGGCTGCTACCATCCCGGATTCTGAACAAGTTTGCTCGACTTCTGAATCTCGTTTAACGGGATAGGATAGAGGTACATGCGTCTTTCAAAAATACGGGTTTCAAATGCGGTACGCTCCATAAAGTCCTCCAGGTTATCAGCGTTCATATTCATGCCATGTACTGGTCCGCCTTGCTTATATCCTTCTTCATCGGCACACATCCAGCGACGGACGTCGAAATAGCGTTGCCCTTCGGCAAATAGTTCGATCCGGCGTTCTTTGCGTATGGCTTCTTCCTGCAAAGTTTGATTGCCTTTTATTTCAGGCTTGATGTCCTTCAATAAAGGGATACCTGCTCTGTAGCGGACGCTGTCGATGTGTGCAATGATACGCTCATCTGAAGGGTTTACATGATTCAATGCCTCGGCATATAGTAAATAGAAGTCGGCGAGACGGAACAGCATTCCTGCCCTGTACTTTGACTTGGCATTGCTTCCTTGGTTTAAAAGATCACGGTTCATTCCTTTATAAAGCAGATAGCCGGAGTAGCTCATATCCGCTTTGGAGTTATCGTCTCCACTGCCTTTATAGAAATAAATCTGTTTCGTTGTTTTTTGCCATGTCTTGCCGGAGTAAGTTATGTCCTGATAAAAACGTGGTTCTCGATTCTTATACATATTAGGAATGCCATCTTCACCAATGCCTTCTTCTGAATAAAGTCCTGACTCGTGAATACTCTTGCCGTCATTCATGAAGAAATCGTCAATAGCTTCCTGCAATACACCTACACAACCGAATCCGCTATATATGGCACGTGGAGTGCATCTGCGTTCTCTTCCTTCTCCACCTACATCGCCCCATGAATTCTTGCTGGTTTGCCAGATAGCTTCCGGGTTGTTCAAACTTACTTGAAAGAGTTGGTATAGAGATTCTTCTGCATTCAACTCTCCATCTTTATCTTTTTCTTTATAAAGGTGATAGTGAGTTTTTGCATAATCAATGAAGCGCTGCAACGCGTTTAAGGCAGTTTGCCATTTTTTGTCATCTTTCGCAGGAAACAGTTGTTTGTCCTGATTATCCCTCAATGCGATTGCTTCCGAATATCCTCCGTTAAGTAAGGGGCTTGCGGCATACACGTGGAGTTTTGCCAGAATAGCCAATGCTGCCCCTTTGGTAGGTGCTGCGCTTCGGTTCTCGTTTGGAGTTCCGTCATCGTTCACTTCCTTTTCAGGCAGCTCATTGTAGCATTCATTGAGTTCGGAATCGATGAATTGCACTACTTCGTCGACAGAGTTCCGGTAATAGTCCAGATCACTTGCGGACGGTTCCGATATTTCTGTCATAATGGGGATAGGGCCATACAATTCGAATAACAAGTAGTGATAGTAAGCACGTAGGAAACGGGCTTCGTTTTTCAATCTTGCCAATTCGTCTTCGTCAATGTAATCCGTCACGTCACCTTGCTGTGGGATCGTATGCGAGTATGCCAGAAATTCGTTTGCCTGACGGATTTGTTTGTAAAGACTCCAGCGCGATAAATCCGCCGATCCGGCATGGTAACCTACTGTCGGAATTGTCTTGACATTATTTTGTGCACTTTTTAACTCGTCGGAAACTGCCGGCCAAGGATTATCTAATCCTGTCAAACCTGCATAAGCGCTGGTTATAATAATGTTTGATACATCCGGAATTCCGGAATATATATATCGGTGGAAGCGACGGGCATAACCGGTATTATTGAATACTTCTTCCATGCTTAATTCTGCCGCCAGGTCGTCCGATACATCCAGATAATCGCTGCAACCCGAAAAGAATACCGTGCTTAGTCCTACGGCTACTATGATTGATAGTTTTTTCAATGTCTTCATATATATAATGTATTATATGTATTATTAGAAAGTAAAGTCAAGACCGAATGTGAAAGTCCGGCTCAGTGGATATGAGAAGCCGCCGTTGGTGTTTCCAAGTTCCGGGTCCCACATTTTGATATCATCCCATACACAAAGATTGTTTCCTTGCAGAAAAACACGCAAAGCTTGTATACCGATTTTTTTCAGTGTTTTCTCCTTGAAGTTGTAACCGACTTCAATATTTTTCAGTCGCAGGAAACTGGCATTGCGCAGCCACCAAGTGCTGGCAGCTGTATTGTTGTCATAATTGGTAGAGTGCATGCGGGGGAACATTACATTTTGGCTTGGGTTCTGTTCCGTCCATCTGTTGGCTACTTCTGATCGTACGGCAGACTCTTCGACTCCCCATTGGAACGGGAAAAATGCTCCGTTCGAGCTGGCTCCTAATACGGTCGATGTATTTCCTGAACCTTGGAAGAAGATACCGACATAGGCTCCTTTCCATTCGGCATTGAGGCCGAAGCCATAAACTATTTCCGGAACAGAAGGATTTCCTACATCTTCCATCTGGTCGTTGCTGTCGATCTTACCGTCTCCGTTCAGGTCTTTGTATTTGATATCTCCCGGACGTACTCCGCTTGACAAGCCGGATACAACTCCCGGTTTCAGTTCATACTGGCGGTTCAGACCTTCACCTGTTATGTTGAAGTCGTCGGCGGTATAAAGTCCGTCAGCAATGTATAGTTTCCATGAGTTGAGGCGAGTTCCTTTCTTTTCGAGCCACGGATAAACTTGTGGCACCTGATCATATTCGAGGATTTCGTTGCGTGCAAATGTAAAGTTGCCGCGTGCGCTCAGGTTTACTTCACCTACTTTATAATTGAGATTCAGACTTGCATCCACACCTTGGTTTTTCACGATACCGAAGTTTTGCCATGGCATTTGCTGGAAGCCTGTCACATTGGAAACGGTATTACGTTGCAATAGGATGTCCTTACGTTTGTTGTTGAAGTAGTCCACTTGCAGGTCAATGCGGTTGTCGAATAACCCCAAGTCGATACCGAAGTTGCGTTTGTCTTCGATTTCCCAGGAAAGAAACGGTGATTCGAACTGGGCTTCGGTAATTCCATTGCCTACTCCGCCTAATGCGCCGCTGTTGCTGAATCCGATATTATAGCCGCTATTATCCTGTTTCATGGTTCCACGATATAAGAAGCGGTTGCCGCCGGTATCGTCGTTACCGGTACGACCGATGGAGAATCTTAATTTCAATTTGCTTACTACCTTTTTCAAGGCTTCCGGATAATAATGTTCATTGCTGATATACCATGCCAAACCCACGGCGGGGAAGAAACCGAAGCGATAGCCTTTTGCAAAGGTTTCCGAACCGGTGTAGCCGAAGTTACCTTCTAAGAAATAGCGTCCGTCATATCCATAAGTTACACGACCTACCAAACCTTGCTTTCTATAAGGTAAAGCGTTATTGTGATACTGTGTTTCTTTTTGCATGTATAGGAACATGGCCCCTACATCGTGTTTCTCTGCAAATGTACGGTTGTAATTGAAGGCTGTTTCAAAGTAAATCTTTTTGTTTGAACTGTTACTCAGGTTTTCTGATAGTACATCGCTGCCTTCTACTACAGTCTTATATAACAGTTTGCCATTTTCGTCGCGTCCTGTGGCTAGATATTGTGTCGGTGTTTTGGTGCGTTTGGCGATATATGACATGTCTGCGTCAAAGCTGATAAGTCCTTTCCATGTCAATCCCTTGGTCAGGAAGTCCAGTTTTTGGTCTACTTCCACTTTTGATTGGATGGAAGTTCTCCATTCTTTGGCGTATCCTGAGTTAACAAGCTGGTTGTACGGGTTGGAACGGTTGCCTGACGGACGGGGATGTCCGGCCACAGTCCCGTCGGAATAAACTGCCGGCATGATATAAGACGGAGTACGGCACATGGTAGTAAAAATAGTGCTGGTTCCTGTTCCCGGATAGTTGGTTTGCAGATATTGTCCGCTGAGGTCTACTTTTACTGTTGTGGTTTTAGTTGCGTCAAAGTCAATGTTGCTGCGCAGATTGTAGCGCTTCAATCCGATATTGTTATCATAGTCATTGCCGAAATCCTTGAATATACCATTTTCCTGATAGAAGGCGCCGGATACGAAGTAACGGGCACGTTCAGTTCCTCCTCTTACGTTTAGGGTATACCGCATATTGTAGGTATGGTTTCTTAACATGGTACCCAACCAGTCGGTGTCTGGATATAAATCACGGTCGGCTCCGGGACCGTATTTGGCTATCTCTTCGTCTGTGCGTATGCTGGCGGTTCCTTCGTTGTTCAATGCTTCGTTGTATAGGTTCAACGTTTCTACTGAGTTCATGAAAGTCGGCAGGCGTGTTGGCTCGAGAATAGTTCCTTCAGCTCGGAAAGAGATTTTAGGTTTCTGTGAATTTCCTCGTTTGGAAGTAATCAAGATAACTCCGTTTGCGCCTTCGGCTCCGTAAACGGCCGTGGCGGCAGCATCTTTCAGTAAGGTAAATGATTCAATTTCATCTGCTTCAATATCCTGCATTTGCCGGGGGATACCGTCGACTAATACAAGCGGATGGGTACCTCCTTTGAAAGAACTTTGTCCCCGAATCCAAAAGTCGGCATTGTCGTATCCCGGTTCTCCGGAACGTTGTACTGCGATCAATCCCGGTACTTGCCCTGCCAGATTATTGGTCATATTACGGCTGGAAGAAACGGACAACTCTTTGGGGCCGATGGCGTTGATGGAACTCACTACGCTGTTCTTCTTTTGTTTTCCGTAGCCGATAACAACCACGTCCTCCAGCATCTCTGTGCTCGGAAGCATTTTGATTGCTAATACCTTTTCTCCTTTATAAGTGATTTTTTGCTGTTCGTAACCCACATAAGAGAAAAGAAGTATATTGCCTTTTTGGGCTTTGATGGTGAAATTACCATCTACGTCAGTGATGGCGCCGACTGTGGTTCCTTCGATTTTTATCTGCACTCCGATCATCGGCTGCCCGTTTTCATCGACTACGAGTCCTGTCGGACTTTGTCCTTGTGCATAAATTGTGTCTATTCCTGCAAATAAGGCAAACAGAATGAAACACATTACTTTTAATATCTTATTCATAAATGTTTCTTTTAAGTAAGAATTAGAAAATAATTAAGGTTACTTGTCCGTGCCGTATACATATATTTCTGCCAGATGTCCTACAGACGAACCACTGCCCAGAGTGGGGATGTAAAGACGTATCCAGCGTGCGTCACATGCTTTTACGGGGACCATTTGCTCTGTTTTTATGCTACCGTCAAAGAAGTATTTTCCAATCAGGTTCCATGTTTCACCGTCATCTCCTGCATAAATCTCAAGATTCATAGAAGTAAGTGCATTTTGTCTGGCGATGAGTCCTAATTGGCTGACACTGTTTTCTTTGCCCATGTCGAGTATTATTTCATATGGTGGAGCTACTTCGCCTCCCTGCCATTTACTATGCCAGAAAGTGTTTATCTCTCCGTCAATCAAAGATATCGTCTGACCGTTGTGGGGGTAAGCGGCTGAAACTTCGCCTGTCTTTTCTTCCGTGTTGGCAGTCACTGTCCAGTGGTCACGGTTAATAGGGCCGCCTTGTTTGATTACGAAATAGTTGGCTACCGTTTCCTTGTCTATGTTGATGCTGGCATCTCCTTGGCCGCTAAGTCCGCTGAGTGAAACCGGAAGAAGATAATTTCCGGGGGGAAGTGTTTCACCCAGCAGGCTAATAGCAGAGCCTCCCGTTGTCTTTCCCTTGGCGATAGTGACATCGGGAAGAGTGTAGAAGTCGGAAGGTAAAGGTATGTAATAGGTCGAATTTGCCGAATTGTAGTTGTCCACATAGTCCGCTCCTTTGGTTGCAAACGAGGTCGTCAGATCCCATTCGTTCTCAAAGCTTATCTCTGTGTCGAGATTCATTGGTGAAGTAGTCGTTCCTCCTTCAACGACGAAGTCTCCTCCGGTAGATACAAGTCTGACGATGGCTTCTTTAACGATAAATCCGTAAAGCGTTGCCGTCCGGTCGGAGTTCATAGGAGTCTCTGTAGAGGATACCCGTAATGGAAGAACGTATTTAAGTTCATCAAAGCCGCACAGGTTGTAGATTTTGTGAGGATCATACACCAGACTGCCTCCTGTTACACGCCTGTCTCCGCCAGGAGAGACGGAATAGGTTGCATTTTCAATCGTATAGCATTCGGGAGGTAGTAATTGATAGGAAGTGCCGTCCGCATTATTCAGAGAATCCAACAGGGATTGTTCTACTGAAAAAGTAACTGTTCCTCCGGTATCTTCTAATCCTGCCTTGGCAATGGATAAATCAATCTTGTTGAGAGGGCCTAAATCATAAACTTCAATGGTGGAGAATCCACTTTGTGATGCTGAGAACATTCCCTTAGAACGTTCGTTATCAACATCTTCTACGCAGCTGGTAATGCATAAGAATGCCAGCAAGCATGGTGTTAATTCAAAGCATTTTTTCATAAATTAATATTAGTTTTATTAAAGGTAAAAAGGGTAAAAACAAGTTGAAGTACTTGTGGGTACTCTTGGATTTGGAATACTTATTTCTTTCTCATAGGCATTAAAATTAGAAGTTAAAACTTTTATTTGCGTGCTGAACTATGCTGATTTAAAGTCAAAAAAATAATAGGTTCTATGTCTTAGTTCTGGTAGAACTATAATATAGTAGATGATAAGAGAGAATAAAATATATATTGTTGATATTCAATGGATAATGTTGGGATTTGTAAAGGCGTAATAAGGAAATTACGACTCAGTTTCTACCCGTTGATTGATTAAATGAGAATTAGTAAGAAACTTATTTGTAATTTTAATCTGAAATATTATTGCTAAATAGTATGGCTTTTTCGAACTAATTAGTATATTTGCGCACGAATCGTTGATTTTTAGCAAAAAAGATGGTAAATCTATTGCTTAGCTAGATACGTTAATGTAGATACGAGCGGATTAACAGACTGTTTTTTTATGCTAAGTTCTACCAGAACTTAGTTGAATTGTTCCTCTATTCCTTTTAATTGGTTGAATGCTTCGGTCAGACGGGCGAAAAACTCACTTTTTAAATATAAAGCATTTTGGCAGTCGTTTAATTACGGGTGTAAGGGAGAAAATATTTAGTTGCTATTTGGATAGTACACAGCGTGATAAAGGTTGCTATATTCTCAAAGAGTTCTCATGCCTTTGAGAAAAAATTCTCACCACACTGAGAAAAAATTCTCAATGCACTGAGAAAATTTTCTCAAAGGCATGAGTATTTTTTCTCAGTGCAGTGAGAATATAATGAAAGCTTCAATAAAAAAGCCAACTAAATCCCTAATGGGTTAGTTGGCTTTTATATGAGAGGATTTTATCCTTTGTTTCGGGAAAATTTATTCTTCCGCTTTCAATGATTCGTCGATAACCTTGATTTTCTGTAATACCAATTCAAGGTCAGCTTTCAGTTTATCCACTTTTCGATTCAGTTCAGTCAGCAGGCTGCTACCTTTCTTGGAAGAAGAAGTAAGGAATCCCAAGTTATTCTCATAAGTCTGAAGTTCATTCTTCATATTCTCATAAATACGTACCAGTTTTTCCCGTTCTCTATATAAAGACTGAGAGCCTCCTCCTTGGATATTGCTGATGTTTGAACGGAAATTGCTTAATTTCTTGTTGGATGCACTGATGTTGAAACGGTCAAACAGTTGATCGATCAAGCCATGATATTGCTTATACAATTTATCTTTCTCCTTGAACGGAACATGACCGATGGAATTCCATTCCTTCATCAGTTCGCGTACCAAAGTGCTGGCTTCGTCAGTATCCATGTTTTCATCGATTGAAGCTAATTTTTCAATCAACGCTTTCTTCTTCTCCATGTTCTCTACTTCTACAGAGCGTTGTGAAGAAGTAGCCTTGTTCTTCTGGTCGAAGAAATAGTCACAAGCAGTGATGAAACGTTTCCATACGGCATCCGAGTATTTCTTGGCTACCGGACCGATTGTTTTCCACTCTTTCTGCAATTTGGTCAGCGCATCAGCGGTTGCTTTCCAGTCAGTGCTGTCCTTCAGTGCTTCTGCCTTTTCGCAAAGTGCTTTCTTCTTTTCCAGATTCTCGTTCATTCCCTCTTTCAGAGCCTTGAAGAATTCTCCTTTCTTTTTGAAGAAGTCATCGCAGGCATGACGGAAGCGTTCGAATATCTTCACGTTCATCTTTTGGGGAGCGAATCCGATTGTCTTCCATTTGTTTTGTAGAGCAATCACTTCCTGTGTCTTGTTTTCCCAAGCCGAGAATGTTTTCAGTTCATCATACTCGATTGCTTCTACAATTTCGCAAATGACAGTTTTTTGATCCAGATTGTGCTGTTCCGATTCTTTCAGCGCTTCGAAATGTTGCTGGTGACGGCGGTTTACAGCCGTAGAAGCAGCCTTGAAGCGGTTCCAGATTTCGTCACGCAATTCTTTAGCCACCGGACCCGTATCACGGAATTCCTGATGCAGCTTCTGAAGCTGGTGGAAAGCGGAAACTACATCTTCTTCGTCAGCCAGCTTTTCGGCTGCCTCGCAAAGATGAGTCTTGATCTCCAGATTCTTCTTGAAGTCGTATTCACGAAATTCGTTGTTCAGTTTCAGCAGATCGTAGAATTTCTCTACGTACAGTTGGTAATTCTTCCAAAGTTCATTCACCTTGCCTTGCGGAACCAGTTTGGTTTCGTTCCATTGCTGTTGCAGCTTTTTGAACTCCGTATAAGATTTATTGGCATCATCACCCGATTCTACCAGTTCTTTAAGTTCTTCGATAATGGAAAGCTTGACTTGCAGATTTTCTTCTTTCTGACGTTCCTGTTCGGCTACAAGTTGACTTCTTTTCTCTTTGATCGATCCCATGAGGCGTTTGAATTCCTCTTCTGTCGGATCATCCTTCGGAGTGAAGTCTTCGGCAACGCCTCCGTTGTCGATAAATTGCTTTTTAGCAGCTTCTAACTCGGCGTTGTGTAACTTGTAGAATGATTGTTTTAGATTGTCAATTTCCTGCTTGTTTGCGTTTTCCGAGTCTTGCGCAAGCTCTTTCAATCGGTTCAGTACGTCTTCCTTTGTGGCAGGTTTAGGTGCTGCTTCAGTCTGAACTTCGGCAGTAACTTCTTCAGTAACTTTTTCGGTACCTTCTTCAGTCGGAGTCTCTGTAATGGCTTCAGAAACCTCAACTGTTTTCTTTTCTTCTTCTAACTCCCCTTGGTTCAAGGGAAGATTAGTGTCATGAGCGTCCATCATTGTATATTAGTTTTGGGTCACAAAATAATGAAATAAAACGATTACTTCATACTCTTTTGCTTATTTTTTTTTGATTATCGTGTTTTTATGATAATAAAACAGTAATTCCCATGTACAGCATCATGCCGATTATGTCATTTGTGATGGCTATAAACGGACCTGTTGCGATGGCGGGATCTA
Source organism: Bacteroides sp. B1-V-101 (assembly GCF_023656585.1). Lineage (NCBI taxonomy): Bacteria > Pseudomonadati > Bacteroidota > Bacteroidia > Bacteroidales > Bacteroidaceae > Bacteroides > Bacteroides sp. B1-V-101. The sequence continues at coordinate 68,510 of NZ_JAMOKH010000033.1, forward strand.
TTTTTAGTTTCTCCAGTGTCATCGGGACCAGTGTGCCGAAGATGGAGGCGAACATCACAACGGCAAACAGGCTGATGGATACGGAATAAGTAACCGTGGCCGTCGCACCGAACCGGATAAAGTTGTAAGTATATACCAGCAGGGAGATGATGGTAGCATTGATCAAGGCTACTACCGCTTCCTTGGTCACTTGCTTGAAAGTGTTTTTGGCGTCCAGCGAACTGTTGGCAAGCCCTTGTACGATGATAGCGGAAGACTGTGTACCGACGTTTCCTCCTGTACCACCGATCAGCGGGATATATAATGCCATTTCGGGGTGGGCGGCGAAGGTTGCGTCGAAATTTCCCAATATCATGGAGTTGCCGATTCCTCCGATCATGCCGATCAGCAGCCACGGCAGTCGGGCTGTGGTCTGTCTTAGTACGTTGTCGTCGGTTTCTACGTCCTGCGAAAGACCGGATGCTAACTGGTAATCACGTTCCGACTGTTCACGAACTTCGTCCATGACGTCGTCGACGGTAATCTGTCCTATCAGTCGGCCGATGCTATCCACCACGGGGATGGCAACAAGGTCATACTTTTCGATGGTTTGCGCCACTTCGTCGATGGAAGTGTCTACGTGTACCGAGATCGGGTCTTTCTGCATCACGTGTTTCACTTTGGAGACAGAAGGGGAGGTGATCATCTTCTTGAGCGGGAAGATTCCCCTCAGGCGTTCATCGTCGTCAATGACATATACATAATATATTTCGTCCAGTTCTTCGGCTTGCTGGCGCATTTCCTTCAGACACTCGGGCATACTCCAGTTCTCGTTCACGACTACCATTTCGGTGCCCATCAGACCACCGGCGGTGTTTTCGTCGTATTTCAAGAGGTCTACGATGTCTCCCGCCTGTTCGATGTCTTCGATGTGCGAAAGAATTTCTTCCTGCTTGTCTTCGTCGAGGTCACGCATCAGGTCTACGGCATCATCCGTGTCCATGTAGTCCACAAAGCGCTTGGCGATTGTTTCCGAAGGGATCATTTCGAGGAACTCTTTACGAACGTCCTCATCCATTTCGACGAGTACGTCGGCCGCGGTTTCATTGTTGAGCAGGCGGTAGACAAACCGGGCTTCTTCCGGGTTCAGGTCATCACACAGTTCAGCGATGTCGGCGGGATGAAGGTCGACAAGAAGCTCTTTAACCTTATCGGCATCTTTTTGCTCGATAAGGTGTTTTACGTTGTCAATGTATTCCTCGTTCATCTTTTTGTTTACGATTAAACGTTTTACAAATTACGGTTTTCGCTCACTATCGGTCAGTTACCGGATGGGGTGGCTGTTTTCAGCGCTTCTTCCACCTGGTTGGTCAGACTGATGAATTCTTCTACCGACAGTTGTTCCGGGCGCTTGTTGAATAATGCATCCTCTGTCAGCGGGCAGTCTTTGCCTAAAATCGGTTTGATAGAGTTGCGCAATGTTTTACGCCGTTGGTTGAAGGTGGTCTTCACTACTTGCTTGAACAGTTTTTCGTCGCATCCCAGGTCTTGGGTATCATTGCGGGTCATGCGGATGACGGCACTTTTCACTTTGGGGGGCGGGTTGAAAACATGTTCGCTGACGGTAAAGAGATATTCTACTTTATACCATGCCTGTATCAGTACGCTCAGGATGCCGTAGGTTTTGCTGCCCGGTCCGGCGGCGATACGTTCGGCTACTTCTTTCTGTATCATTCCGGTACAGCAGGGGATGATGTCCTTGTTTTCCAGCATCTTGAAAAATATCTGGCTGGAGATGTTGTACGGGTAATTACCGGTCAGTACGAAAGGCTTTCCGTCGAACAGCCGGTGAAGGTTCATTTTCAGAAAATCGTCTTCGATAATGTGATCTTCCAGTGACGGATAGGCTTCACGGAGATAGGCAACCGATTCATAGTCCACTTCAACGACTTTTACCAATCGGTCTTTTTTTACCAGAAACTGGGTCAATACTCCCATACCCGGTCCTACCTCCAATACAGGCAGTTCGGGGAAGGTGTCGACTGTATCGGCAATATCCTGCGCTACTTTCAGATCTTTCAGAAAGTGCTGTCCGAGAAACTTTTTAGGCTTTACTAATTTCATTTACCAACTAAATAATTACTTTTGCAGCCGACAAAGGTAATTCTTTTAAATGAAGAATGAAGAATTAAGGATGAAGAAACTACTAAAAAAGACGCTGAAGCTGATATTACCGATTGTTTTAGGCGGCTTTATTCTATACTGGGTTTATCGCGACTTTGATTTCAGCAGGGTCGGCGAGGTATTACGGCATGGCACGAACTGGTGGTGGATGCTTTTTTCGCTCTTGTTCGGGGTGCTTGCTCAGGTATTTCGCGGGTGGCGGTGGCGGCAGACGCTGGAGCCGCTGGATGCTTTCCCAAAAAGAAGTGACTGTGTGAATGCCATCTTTATTTCTTATGCCGCCAGTCTGGTCGTTCCCCGGATAGGAGAAGTGAGCCGTTGCGGAGTGTTGGCGAAGTACGATAATGTTTCCTTTGCCAAATCGCTGGGGACAGTGGTGACGGAGCGGCTGGTAGATACATTGACCATTCTTCTGATTACCGGTATTACCGTATTGCTGCAAATGCCTGTGTTTGTCACTTTCCTCGAAAATACAGGAACCAAGATACCTTCTTTTACCTACCTCTTGACTTCGGTATGGTTTTATATCGTCTTGTTTTGTTTTATCGGGGTGGTGGTACTTCTTTATTATTTAAGGAAGACGCTGTTTTTCTATGAACGGGTGAAAGGCTTTGTGCTGAATATTTGGGAAGGAATCATGTCTTTGAAAGGAGTACGCAATATTCCTTTGTTCATATTTTATACATTGGCCATCTGGGCTTGTTATTTTTTTCATTTCTATTTTACGTTCTATTGCTTTGCATTCACTGCTCATTTGGGTATCCTTGCGGCACTGGTGATGTTTGTAGGTGGTACGTTTGCTGTTATTGTGCCGACTCCCAACGGGGCGGGACCGTGGCATTTTGCTATCATGGAGATGATGATGCTTTACGGAGTAAATGTGACGGATGCCGGAATATTTGCTCTAATTGTGCACGGTATTCAAACTTTTTTGGTAGTTTTGTTGGGTGTATATGGTTTGGCGGCTTTGCCGTTTACCAATAGACAGCGAAAGTAATCACTTAATAAAAATAGATTTGTTATGAGTACTATTCTTTCTTTAGCTCCACAGAATGTGTGGAAGCATTTTTATTCGTTGACTCAGATTCCCCGTCCGTCCGGACACATGGAGAAAGTGACTGAATTTCTGATTAACTTCGGAAAAGGCCTGGGACTGGAATCTTTCGTAGACGAAGCGGGTAATGTGATTATCCGTAAACCGGCAACTCCGGGCATGGAAAACCGGAAAGGTGTAATTCTTCAGGCACACATGGATATGGTTCCTCAGAAGAATAATGATACGGTTCATGATTTTGAAAAAGATCCTATCGAAACTTATATAGACGGTGACTGGGTAAAAGCCAAAGGTACTACGCTGGGCGCTGATAACGGACTGGGTGTAGCTGCTATCATGGCTGTACTGGAAGCAAAGGATTTGAAACACGGTCCGCTGGAAGCATTGATCACTAAAGATGAAGAAACCGGTATGTACGGTGCGTTCGGCTTGAAACCGGGTACGGTAAACGGAGAAATCCTGCTGAATCTAGACTCTGAGGACGAAGGCGAACTGTATATCGGTTGTGCCGGCGGTATGGATGTAACTGCTACGCTGGAATACAAGGAAGTAGCTCCCGAAGAAGGCGACGTCGCTGTTAAAGTAAGCCTGAAAGGTTTGCGTGGCGGACACTCCGGATTGGAAATCAATGAAGGACGCGCCAATGCCAATAAGCTGTTGGTACGTTTCGTACGTGAAGCGGTTGCCAGCTATGAAGCCCGCCTGGTAAGCTGGAACGGTGGTAATATGCGCAATGCGATTCCTCGTGAGGCATGTGCGGTACTTGCCATTCCTGCTGAAAATGAAGAGGAGCTGCTGGGCTTGGTGAAATATTGCGAAGACTTGTTCAATGAAGAGTTCTCTGCAATCGAAACTCCGATCAGCTTTACGGCAGAACGTGTGGAACTGCCTGCCGGCGAAGTGCCCGAAGAAATTCAGGATAATCTGATTGATGCCATCTTTGCTTGTCAGAATGGTGTGACCCGTATGATTCCGACCGTTCCCGATACGGTGGAAACATCTTCTAATCTGGCTATCATTACGATTGGCGGCGGTAAGGCTGAGATTAAGATTCTGGCCCGTAGCTCCAGCGATAGCATGAAAGAGTATTTGACTACCAGTCTTGAGTCTTGCTTCTCTATGGCAGGTATGAAGGTGGAAATGACTGGCGGCTATTCAGGATGGCAGCCGAACGTTGAATCACCTATTTTGCATGCGATGAAGGAATCTTATAAACAGCAGTTTGGAGTAGAACCCGCTGTGAAAGTAATCCATGCAGGTTTGGAATGCGGTATTATCGGTGCTATCATTCCGGGGCTGGATATGATTTCGTTTGGTCCTACATTGCGCTCACCGCACTCACCGGATGAAAGAGCTTTGATTCCTACCGTACAGAAGTTCTATGACTTCCTGGTGGCTACCTTAGCACAGACTCCGACGAAATAAGATTTCTTTTCCTATTATATATAGGTATAATACAGTAAAAAGGCACGGAAGACATCTTCCGTGCCTTTTTGTCATATTTACTGCCATCGATATTATAATTCTGTCTTATAACAAATAAATTAATTGATGCAAATCAATTAATATGCTATAAAACATAAATTTCTCTCCTTTTTCGGTATAACCTATAAACAAAGGCTCTATTTTTGTGTTATAAAACATGTAATTAGGAGGATAACAAAATGAAAAAGTTAGAAAGATTGTTTAGAAAGATCGGCAATGCCGATGTACATGTTTGGGGATACTCAACACTTGGCATACTCCCCAAAGAGAAGATTTAAGTTTTTTAGTTTTCAGGTATTAGTAATTTTAAAGGTTTAAAGATTATGGCAAAGAAAATGAGTTCATTAATTAGAAAAATCCTCAGTGAAGTAGGTCGCAACGAAATGCTTTCATGGGGGTACAGAATTGAGAAATGAGATTCAGTACATTAACTAAGCTTGAGTGGGGATGCGTTATTGAAAACGTTATCCCCACTTTTTAGTTCGCCCAGCACGAACATATTCTAACGGGTGTAAGTCCCTAAAGCGCCCTGACAACGGGAAGTATATAGCCAACGGCAAGGGTGTCCATCGTGAGGTGGAATCTGAAGGAAGCCTGCGGCAAATATCTGGTCTGACGTACAGAAACTTGATATTAAGGCTTAAGGATGTGGATAAGTTTGCTAAACAAAACGAAGTCCTATAGTTGTCTGGAACATCCAAAGTAAATCAAGCAGACATAAGATGGAAAGAATATGTCCATAACTGGGGAGGTCTCACGGGCGAGGAAAAATAAATAAATACAGTCAAGCAGTAATAACGAACCGTGAGAAGT
>NZ_JAMOKH010000034.1:0-68450 GCF_023656585.1 Bacteroides sp. B1-V-101
AGATAGACTGAAATTAGTGGAGAGCCGGATACGCTGAGAGGTGTAAGTCCGGTTCGGGGGCGAGCATTTGGAAACCTACCATAGAAATATGATAAGGCGCTGGGTGCTTAGCCTACACAAAACAGCGCGTAAATTCTGGGCCAGTGTGGGCGTGGTGACACAGGAAATACAAGACATCATCGGCAGCGAAATCGTGAAAGAGGCCATCATCAATAACTCGGATGTGGTGATGCTGCTTGACCAGAGCAAATTCAAGGAACGTTTCGACACCATCAAGACGATTCTTGGCCTAACGGACGTGGACTGTAAGAAAATTTTTACCATTAACCGCCTTGAAAACAAGGAAGGACGCAGCTTCTTCCGCGAGGTGTTTATCCGTCGGGGCACGACCAGCGGTGTTTATGGCGTGGAAGAACCGCGCGAGTGCTACATGACTTACACGACCGAACGAGCGGAGAAAGAGGCTCTGAAGCTTTACAAGCGCGAGTTACAATGCAGCCACCAAGAGGCTATCGAGGCATATTGCCGCGACTGGAATACCAGCGGTATCGGCAAGGCATTGCCGTTTGCGCAGAAAGTTAATGAAGCGGGATGTGTACTGAACTTAACCACTAAAATAACATCATAATGAAAACGAAAAGGATTTTAATCACCCTGTCACTGGGCTACGGGATAAATATGATGGGGTTTGAAAGCAGCTTGACGCGCGAACAAATCTCTGTCAGCAATCCGGAACTCACTGTTTTGTCCCTCCGGGAGTTTTGTATGCTGTCCAAGGAGAACCTGCTCCGCATGGATGACATGACACCGGACAAAGTAGCCGCCATCGAACGGTTGTTGGCAGAGTATTCCCTTCGGTTGGGTATGTCCGATGTAGAACTGGAAGCGTATTTGAACCGGTATTATGAAGAAAACCCCAAAGAAAAGGAGTTTTACGATATGTGCGACAGGCTATGTAACAGCAAACCTGTCTTCGATGAAAACAGGTTTCGAGAAGAACTATTCAGGGAACTGAACAGTAGTCCGATGAGTGAAAAAAGACTAAGTGACTTGGGATGGCTACGTTATCAGACCGTGCGCGAAACTTATCTAAACCAGCCTTTCTTTTTGAGATGGTTCGGCTCCCAAGAAGCCCGGATCAAAAGGGCCATCAAGGATACTACCATCATACATGATATGTTCTGCCGACTTGTCACGGAGAATTGTATCGAATCTGAACGGTGGTATTTCAATCACAAGGAACCGGAATACATAAAAGAGGTCTGAAACGATGAAACGGCTGTTTATCTTTTGGGTTATCCTATTGCCTGCCCTGACACAGCACGTTCACGCACAATATTACAGCGTGAACTATGACGCTCGTACCGTGGCGGCCATGGCCGCAGCATTCGGCACGGAGGCAGTAGCCGAAAGCTACTACCGCGAGCAGGTGGATGATATTCTGAAACACTATACGGCGGCAGAAGTGGCGGCAGCAGGGATATTTTCTTCCAAATTTTTGGAACACAAGGCTCTGTCCGACCTTGGCATCTGGTGCAGCAGCACGGAAAATTACTACTATCGTCGAATTTACCACATGGTGGCAGAAAAAATCATGCCGAAAATATGGGTGGTGGCGAAGCTGATGCTGCGCTCACCACAAACAGCAATCCACTGGGGCAGCTACCTGATGAAAGTGTGCGACGATACGAAGAGCCTGTGTATGCAGTTCGAAAGTGTGGTGACAAACAGCACGCTGTCGTTCTCGGACATCGCTTTTCTGGAAATTGACCGCGACATTGCCACCTTGCTGAACCTCGCAGAACTGGGCGGTACCGATTGGCAACGGATGTTGGACAACTTTACCAAAGTGCCGGGCAATTTCACGATTGAGAACTTAAAGGGCGACATTGACAACCTTTATAACATGGGCGTAGGGCTGGCAACATCAGGTATGGAGAACCTCGGTGACGCTCTACTGCAAAGTAGTGCGTTCCATGACCTATTGGGTGGCAAAGTCAATGAAATCGGCAACCTGTATGAACACTACGGTACTCTCTTCGAGCAGGCGGAACATGACATCGGCAGTCTGCTAATCGACATGGTGGGCGGTCAGGATAGCGTGGCCGCATTGTTCAATTTCAGCAATTACGACCTCACATCGTGGATGACCGACTATATGGACAATGCTGTCGGGAACTATTACACGCAACGGTGGTATATCGCACGGCGTGATCAAGGAAGCATTTCTCTATGCGACTACTACCCACCGACAGACGACAACAGCATATTGAACGGGGGTGCATGGACACGCTTTAACACGAGTGATCCGGGATTTTATCCGAACGCTTCGCAACGGGAGCAGGCCCTCGCCAATTCAGAACGGTATGCCGGATGGTCAAGAAGCCGAGTGCAACAGCTCAACAATAGCAACGATGGCTACACCTATACTATCAATACCCGACAACAGGCCTATATCATCAGTAAGGGTAACAAACAGACAAAGAAGGCATACGCCTACGAGATACACGTGACACAGAGTTGGAATCGGATGGAGGTGGTCTATGAGGATGTCTTCGACTCCTATTCGATGGATTTGAATACGTTCAAAGCGCAGCTCAATGCCCGCCTCTCGGAGTTCAATGACAACGAGGAAGGCTATGTCTATTACATAGCATCCGATGCACGGAACTATTATCAGGCGACGGACGCCGCAAAATTGCAGGGATGCGAAAGCGTGACCATCAGTGTAACCTGTTCAGACGGGGCGACGCTGGGGCAAGGCTCGACACAATACAAGTGTCGCAAGTGTGGCGGCTCACTGGATGCCCACTCCAAAGAGTGTGTCATGCAGACCTCGGTAACGGAGAACGAACTGGATCTTTCAGAACTGGACGCACTGATACGGGAAGCGGACAATCAAGTCGCCGTTCTTCAATCTCAGATTAGTGCCTTGGAAAAGGAAAACGCCGACCTTTTGAAAAAAATTGCCGAGGCGAGCGTGGAAGACGCAGCAGCTTACCGGCAACAATATAACTCCAACCGGACACGTATCGAGGAACTGAAAAGCGAACTTGCCGAGTGGCAACAAAAACAGAAGGAGTACGCAGATGCAAAGCAGGAAGCGGAAGCAGAGAACGATGTGCCGACAGATGATTACTACCGCCTACCGGCTATCATGCAGGATTGCAAGACAGCCTATAGCCTCACTTGGCAGGACGGAGGTACATGGAGCGGCTATACGTTCGTCCGTAAGGCGACGATGCCGAACATCAATGGTATCATTACGTTCCGTGCGACTATTTCTATCGCACGGAAGCCGAAATACTTTCTGGGTATCAAGATTCACCGTGCCATTATCCAAATCAGTTGGGAATTGACTTCGGCATACACAGACACGCACGTTGCCGATGTACTGACACTCGATCCGAACCTGTCGAACGAGGAAAAGACTAAAATCGTGAATAATCGCATATCGGAAATCGCACGGGAATATCCCAACTGTAAAATCACTACCGAGTATGCCCGTACAGAACCTATGGAAGAAGTACCGAACAGCGACGTGTACCACCTGCTTTGGTCAAGTGACCGCCTCGAAATCGCACGAGAAGTGGATTCACGTATCACGAAAATATACGCCGACCTCGTATCCTTGGAGAAGATGATGCACTACAAGCGGAACATCATCGACGTACTGAAGGATGTGCTACCGGAACTCGATACGGACGAGGGTCGTAGGCTGACACTCGTGGAAGAGTGCCATGACCGCTGGGTAGAAAACGCACGGACATCCCGAAGTGGCAGAAAGGAGGTACGGCCATGAAACGCACTATACTGATGGCCATTACGTTGCTTGCGCTACTACCCGATGTCGCCAAGGGCCAATGGACATTCGATATCGTGTCGGTGGAAGCGTACATAAATGACCACAAAAAACAACGCAGCCTGTTGCTGGCCCGAAGCACGCTGGAATACAGCAACCAACTGCTGCATGAGTACAGCCGTGAGGAGACGGGCAAATACAAGGAAGTAAATATCGACCTTGACCGCTATACCCGTGCCTTTGATGTCATCGACGTGATGTACCAATCCCTGCGGACGGTGCTGAACGTGAAGGATACCTACAGCTCGGTAAGTGACCGTATCGGTGACTATAAGACCATGCTGGAGGCTTTCCATGAGAAAATCCTGAAACATGGGAACATCGAGCCGTCAGACGCACTGATACTGACTATCAATGAAAAAGCAATACGGGACATCGCCAACGAGGGAGAACACCTCTATAAGTCGGTGAGCGACCTCGTGCTGTATGCCACGGGCGCAGCGGCCTGCTCGACCAGCGACCTGCTGATGGTACTGGAGTCCGTGAACAAGTCGCTGGACAGCATTGAGCAACACTTGAACCGGGCATACATCGAGACATGGAGATACATACAGGTACGTATCGGCTACTGGAAATCGAAGATTTACCGGGAACGTACCAAACGGGAAATTATTGACGGTGCTTTCGGACGATGGCGCAATGCGGGACGACTGGATTATTGACGGTAAAAGAGGAAGGAGGTAAATAATGCCATAATGATGATTATGACTTCTATACACCGAAATTGATAAGGAATATCTTAAAACGCAGGAAAAGCGTTTCGTCCTGAATGTTCGGAGAAGTACAAACAGAGAAAGAAACTTTAAGTACAAACAAGTCTATCTGGCCTATAACCAAGAGGCAAATGGACATTTGGATTAATAAAAGATGTAATGAAAAAGATCGTTTTTGAAAAAGACATTACGCTATATAAAGCCGATTGCCTTGAAGTAATGCCTCTTCTCCCAGAATCAAGTATTGATTTAGTTCTATGCGACCCACCTTTCGGAATTACAGCCTCGCAATGGGATAAGATAATACCATTCTCGAAAATGTGGGAGGAGATTAGAAGAGTGAGAAAGGATAATGCGCCTACGGCTTTATTTGGCAGCGAACCGTTCAGCAGCCTTTTACGCTGTGGCAATTTAGCCGAATTTAAATACGACTGGGTATGGGAAAAGTCAAAAGCAAGCAATTTCCTTCTTGCTAAAAAGCAACCTCTAAAAGCGCATGAGCTAATCAGTATCTTTTGTAACGGCAGAACTCCTTATTATCCAATCATGGAGGAAGGTGAGCCTTATGAGAATCGTACAAAGAGAGGAAGTAACTGGACAGGAGTAAACAAGGTACCAAATCCTACATTCAGAAATGAAAACAAAGGAACGAGATACCCACGAAGTGTGAAATATTTTAAAACTGCGGAATCAGAGGGCAAAACGATTCATGTTAATCAAAAACCAGTCGCATTGTTGAAATATCTGATAAAAACATACACGAAAGAGGGTGACACAGTCCTTGATTTTGCCTCTGGAAGCATGAGCACTGCAATCGCCTGTATTCATACGAATAGAAAATGTATTTGTATTGAAAAGGATGATATGCACTTCTTGCGGGGAGAGGAAAGGATTAGAAATGAATATAATATAAAAAGAAATGTAGAATAATCCTGGTGATTAACTGATTGAAACACATTGAGTATTGAAAGATTAATAACAAATAACCGAAAGTAAATATGGACAGAATACTCTTACTCGTGACGGTTACAATAATTGCAACCACGGCGGCAAAGGCACAATCCGTGACCTATAACCACGATTCGCCGAAACAAAACCAAGTAACAGTAATGGAAACCGGTACGGGAGCACTCTCGCCCGACCTCTACTATTCCATACTGCACAACAAGTATAAGAAGTCGGCAGCAGTCAAGAACAAACTGTCGTTCCGCACACTGGCGGGCGTCAACCTATACAACCAAACGGACGAAGCTGAAGCCATCGACTCGGCATTGGTGAGCCGGGCAAAGATAGAAGCCTTGAACGTGGCTGACCGTCAAGCGGACATCGCATGGGTCGCTGAAGGCGATAAGGTCAACGGACAGATGGTAAGGTTCAAACGAAACATAGACCGCATCTTGCCTGTCGGGGGGACACCGGAGGATAAAGACAGATGGACGGAATATTACCATATCTACCAGTGCGCCATTGATGCAACGAAAGATGCCTATATGCCCAACGCACAGCGGAAGAAAGAGTATCTGCGCATCTACGAGGATATAACTCGACAGAACGAAATCCTTGTCGGCTACCTTGCCAAACGGCAGAATACTACGATAACAAGTACGCTACTGAATGCTACCGCTGACCGTACTCTGGATAAGGAGAGTATTGTCCGCGATGCGGTGAACCGATGGCACGAATCGCGCTTTGCCGTGCGCGGCCCGCAATCAGGCAATAACACGGGTGGCAGCGGCGACGGAGATGAAACAGTAAACAAAGGGAACTGAAAAAACAAAAACGTATGGCAGACGGAAATATACTCTCGGATTTCGGTATTAATATCCTTGAAGAAGAAATAGACGATGTGATTTTTCAAACGAACGAGTTCCTGACTGATGCGACTTTTACCGGCTCGCAGGGACCGTTCTGGTGGATACTACAAATGTGCATGGCACTGGCTGCCCTGTTCGCTATTGTGATGGCAGCGGGAATGGCGTACAAGATGATGGTGAAACATGAGCCACTGGATGTGCTGAAGCTGTTCCGTCCTTTGGCTGTTTCAATCATCCTCTGTTGGTGGTATCCGCCAGCAGACACGGGTATGGCTGGCAGTGGGAGCAGTTGGTGTTTCCTTGACTTCCTGTCTTACATCCCGAACTGCATCGGCTCGTACACGCATGACCTGTACGAGGCAGAAGCCACCCAAATAGCGGACAAATTCGAGGAAGTGCAGCAACTTATCCATGTACGTGACACGATGTACCAAAGCTTGCAAGCACAGGCAGATGTCGCTCACACGGGTACCTCCGACCCGAACCTGGTAGAAGCGACCATGGAACAAACCGGAGTGGACGAAGTGACGAAGATGGAGAAAGACGCAGCCGAACTGTGGTTTACCTCACTGACGGCAGGAGTCATCGTAGGTATCGACAAAATCATCATGCTTATCGCTCTGATTGTGTATCGTATCGGATGGTGGGCTACAAGATACAAAATTTTATAATAAACTGATTTACTATATTTTATAGAGTGTATAAAAGAGTAGTTTTGCAATTTAGTATCATTTTAGCACCACTATTTAGCCATCATAAATAAATCAAGATATGACGCAAATGTCATTGGACAATTAACTTCTCGGGCTGCATAATCCACATTCGTTTACCCCCGTTCTCAAATCGGTCAACACCTTCCAGAGATAATCAGATGGTTAATTTACAGCTCCAACAAATAGTTATTCGTTGATTTTATATTTGTATTGCGTAATTTTCCTACAATAATCGCGTTTATAGTTTGTCGTATGAGATTTTATTTGTACCTTTGCACCGTACAATAGATAAAATCAACGATTATGATAGCAGAGTTCAGCATTGAGAATTTTTTTTCCATTAAATCGGTTCAGAAAATCAGTTTTGAGCCGTCGGTAGATACTTTTATGTCTGATGAATATTCGTATGAAGTTAAGGACGGTGTAAGATTGCTGAAAGTGGGCATCATCTATGGTGCCAACGCTTCCGGTAAAACGAATATATTAAATGCCATTGAATTTTTCAAGATGCTGGTTTTAAGAATGCCTAAAGACAGGACTGAGAAAACCGGGGTTGTTCCTTTCATGTTGGATGACACTTCAAGAAACGAAAAGACAAAGATGTCAATGGTGTTCTATATCAATCAGTCGAAGTACATTCTTAGTTTTGAATTGGATGCAAAGCATATCTATTCCGAGACATTGATTGTTTATGATTCCATTCGCCCGACCAAGCTGTATAACCGAAGTTATGATGCCGCGACAGATTCCTCGACTATCGACTTTGGCGTAAATCTGAAAATGACAAAGAAAAGCCAGGATGTGATTTCCGGCAACACTATCAATAATTGCAGTGTGCTTGCCGCATTTGGCAAAAGCAACGTGGAACGGACAAGGCTGAATGATGTGTACGATTATTTTGCCAAGCAGGTAAAAGATGTACTGGCTCCCGGTATGTTGCTTTCGGGATATGTCAAATCACGATTGGATAAAGACGAGGCAGGAGATTTGAAGAAATTCATTTTGAACTTCCTGAAAGCATCCGATTTCAATATAGAAGATGTGGTATTACATGAAGAGGAAGAGCTGATTACACCTGAATTGGAACAACTGATTCAGAATGCCCCTATTGATAAAGATGCAAAAGCTGAAATGCTTAGAAAGGGGAAAATTACAAATACGGAACTGACCTTTAAGCATAAGGCAGGCGATAAAGTATATGATTTGTCGGAAGAATACGAGTCCAATGGCACCATGAGGTTCTTGGGAATGGCGGTGATACTGAATTTCTTATTAAAGACCAATCGGTTTGTGCCCATTGATGAAGTGGAGACAAGTATTCATTATGAACTGTTGGCTTATTTCCTGAAAGTCTTTCTGGCAAACAGTAACGGAACATCCCAAATGCTCCTGACCACACACGACATCAATCTTCTCAACGAGGATTTCATTCGCCGTGATACGATATGGTTCACCGACAAAGACGAACTTGGCGAAACTAAAATAGTACGCCTGTCTTCTTTGGGACTGCATAAGAATCTTTCCCCATACAATGCTTACAAGCAGGGAAAATTGGTAAAGTTGCCGTTCTTGGGTAGTCAGTATATCAACTTGAATGACTAATGATATGGGACGGACAGTAACAAAAAGTATCGCCATCATAGGCGAAGGAGAAACGGAATGGTTCTATTTCGACTCTCTGAGGATTGCGTGTCGTTATCCTTTCAAGGTCGCTCCGGATTTTCCGCAGCACAGCGACATCAATCATATACTGAAACTGGTAGAATCTTATTTGAACAAGCAATACGACTTTATCGTATGCCTGTTTGATATGGACAGACTATTTCAGTTTCCATCTGAAATGCAGTTGTATCAGCGGGCAAAGAAAGAGTATAGCAAGAAGAAATATGCCGGAAAGGTAATGTTTGTAGAAACGAATCCGTGCACGGAGTTTTGGTTTCTACTCCATTTCTTGCCTAATGTAGTTTGTCGGCGATATGAGAGTTACGAACAACTGCTTCCCGAATTACAGAAATATATGCCGGGGTATGAAAAGACAAAGCGATATTTCATACGCACCAACCTCTATAAATACCTGACAGAGAATGGTGATTTGGAACGAGCTATATCAAACTCAGAAAAGTTATGCCAACTCTGCAAGGAATCGCCAGAGGATTTGAAGGCATATTCGGAGGTACATAAGGTGATAGAGTTATTAATTAATTTATAAAATATACATTGATAGAAAATATGAGTTTCGACAAAAACAAACATTTAGGAGAAGTGTTAGATACACACAAAATGTGCCACGTGCAGGATTTCGTGAATAAAGTAAAAAAGCGTAGAGAGGAGATTAAGGCCAAAATGCACGACCATTATGGTTGCGACAAGTATTCTTCGTTTGGTTCTGGCAGTTTTGCTAAGCATACTGCCACTAATGTGAAATTCGACCTTGATTTGGTGGAACCGTTCAAGTATAATGCTTTTGGAACATTACAAGAGATGTTTGACAGTGTGCACGATTTCCTTGCAGATGAATACAAGAATACTGGTGTGACCATTCGTAAGCAAAAGGTTTCCATTGGTGTTAGTTTTCCTATTGAAGAGGGGGATGAGAAACCGGTTGAGCTTGATGTTGTACCTGGTAGAGAATTAAATAATAACGACTATTCTGATTCGTATAACCTGAACTTGTGCTTTAATGAAGACCATTGGGGATTCAAAAAAGGATCGAGCCAGAAAACGAATATCCAGAAGCAGATTTCGCATATCGAAGGTAAGTCAAGTGAACGTCAAATTATTCGTCTGCTTAAAATATGGAAAAAGCAAAAAGATAAGAAATATAAGTCTTTCGTTATTGAACTGGCCGTAATTAGAGCCTTAGATGGTTATAATGGTGACATGGGTCTTTGGCCAAGATTAAAATACACGATGGAGTATCTACGTGACCACATCGCGGAAAGTAGTTTCCACCTTTTTGACCCAGGTAACACGAACAACGATGTCGTGGGGACTATGCAGGACTACGATAGACAATCGTTTAAATCTGATATGGAAAGCATGCTCAACAACATAGACAGTAATCCTGATTTATATTTGCCCTACTACTTCAAGGTAAACGAAAAATATTGCGGATATAAAGAGAAAGATACAGGTGCTGCTTATCCTACAAGTACAAAACGGTTCGGATAGTAAAATATGATGACTGTAGATAAAATAAAAGAATTGATAGGTCTCATTCACGGCGTTAGTCTTATTGAAGATTTTATCATTGATGAAGCAGGCTCCTTAAAAGGTCGTATTGCCGTGGTTACAGATCAAGAACATGCTGACTTGGAATGGTATGTAGAGATTAGTCCTACTTATCCGTTCAAAACTATGGGCATGGAACCTATCCATTTTCAAAATAAAAATCTGCTGGATTATCCACACATTATGCAGGGCGGCAATCTTTGCATGCACCCTGCGGAATATGATAATGCAGAGAGTCAGTTTGTAAACGACTTGAAACAGTTGAAGGAATGGGTTGAGGAATACTATGTAAGGGGAGAAAAGGATGCTCACTACGAGCATTTGGTAGTGAATCATCATACGATTCGCGGGCAGTATTATACTTTCTGTTTCGCAGAGACTCAAGAGGATTTTACTGAAGGAGACTACGGAATAGTACACTATACGCCATTACCAACAGGTCGTAAAAAAGACACGCCAGTTATCAACTATGTGGTACAAAAGTTTGTGTCGTGCGTACAGGTAAAGAAGACGGAAATGTTCTGTAGGATTAGTAAGTCCTACCAAGAATTAAGGTCGTTTAAGGGAGTATATTGTCTGCTGAACAACATTCCATCGGTATACAACAAGTTTATTGTTGAGAATTACAATTCTATCAGGGGACTATTCTCGCAGAGTCAGAAAAACTATATCCATAGTTTTGTGGTATCGCATAGAGACAAGTATGATTTCTTCCCGTTGTTTTGTGGATATAGAATTCCCGAAGGTGGCGTTCACTGGCAGGCAATGATTCTCTTCATGGATGATCTGCCGATAGAACCTGTGCGGATGGGCACTGGTAAGAATAGGCTTTGGCTAACTGATTTTAGACAAGGGCAAATCCAATGGGCAGAAACTGTGGATATTTCCTATAAGTATTTCTTTGGGCGTGGAGCTATGCCCAAAGAACTGGCTAATAAGAAAATGCTGATTATGGGTGTCGGGGCTATAGGAAGTATTTTGGCAGAAACTCTAACAAGATGTGGTGCGAAAAACCTGACTCTATATGACATAGACAATAAGGAACCTGGTAATGTTTGCCGGTCTGCATATCCTTTTTATACAGGTATAATTGAGAAAACCTTGGATATAACGAGTTTACTGACGCAGATTTCGCCTCATGTTGAATGTACCAGTTTGAAATCTATTGCTGACTTAGTGATAAAAACATATGCGGCAGGGCATGAGGACAAAAGTGCTCTAGCAGAATTCTTTGACGAGTTTGATGTGATATTTGATTGTACAACGGATAATCAACTGATGCGGGTAATGGATTCTATTGGGACGAAAGCCCAATTGGTTAATCTCTCAATAACCAATCACGCACAAGATTTGATATGTGCCTTTTCTCCTAATGTAACAGAGACTGTTTTGTTGGTTTATGGCTTATTTAAACACGATGTGGAAACCGACATGTACAATCCTACGGGTTGTTGGAATCCAACCTTTAAGGCTTCGTATAATGACATAGAATGCAAAGTGCAAGTCGCCGTGAAACATATTATCAAAATGTTGAGCAAGCAGGAACCATTAAGTGATTTTTATATAACAGAAGACGACTTGAATTTAAAGATAAACAAGTTATGAAGTATTATTTGTCAAGTAATGATTTGTATATAGAGATACCAACCTTAGTATTCAACCAAATAAAGTTGCAGGCTGAGGGCGAATACCCCAATGAGAACGGAGGGATGCTCGCTGGACGATATTCTAAAGATAAACATACAGTGTATATAGAAAAAGTTGTGGTGCCTGTGGAAAAATTGACTGGCAGGACAAAGTTTATGCGCATTACCAAGGGTTTGGAAAATGTATGGGAACAATTAGCCAAGGAGGGGTTGCAATATGTGGGCGAATGGCATAGTCATCCAAATGGTTCCACACAATATAGCAGTACAGATTTGGCGGCTATGATAGATATTGAGAAGGAAGTGGCCATTGAGAATCCGTTACTACTGATAGTCAGTGTTAGAAGTAATGGACTTAGTGCTCATAAGTTTTATTGTTATATGAATAATCAATTGTTGGAATACAATAAAATGATAGATTTAAAGGATTTATTTCATGGCTTGCAGAACCAAATGTTGGCTAGCCTGAATGTAAACAGGGAATTTATTGAACATCCCGGCAGCAAAGGTGATGCTACGGAGCAACATTGGATAGAGTTTCTACGCACATACCTTCCTGACAGGTATAAGGTGGATAAGGCTATTGTGATAGATTCGACGGGCAATGTTAGCGAACAGATGGACGTAGTCATTTATGACGCGATTTACACACCCTTCATATTCAAGCAGGATGGTTTTATGTATATACCGGCAGAAAGCGTGTATGCCGTGTTTGAGGTAAAACAGGATGTGGAAGGACATATAGAATATGCAGCCAAGAAAGTTGAGAGCGTGCGTAAACTGAAAAGAACAAGTATTAGTATGGTCTCCTCAGGAAAAACTACGCCTGCCAGAGCATTGACTAAGATAATAGGTGGTATTTTAACTACAACGAGTTCGTACCGTGGGAATGATACGGTAATAAAGCAGTTAGAAAAACTGAAGGGCTTACAGACTTTGGATTTGGGATGCTTCTGTGATGCTGGTAGTTTTTATATTGATTATAAAGAGACTGTACCTGAATATATAGACCCAATCAAGGATAATCGTAAGTATATAGAAAAAGTGTATGAGAGTCGCGAAGTAAACGAGATTGAGTTTAGCAATAAGAATGTGTCTCTCTTCACATTTTTCCTTCAGCTTGTGAGCTATTTGAAGTCCATTGGTACTGTACCCGCAATAGATATTAATGCATATCTAGAGGCTATTAATGCAAAAATTGATGAAGATATTTAAAAGTAAAGGTACGACAGATTTCGTGAGCTTCCACATAACTATATCTCATTTCAGAACATAGATAGAAAGGGTAGAAGATATGCCTACCAAAAGAAGCCCGTAAATACGGTTTGTTCTTATGTATTGCTACCCAAATGCCTCGTGATATACCATTAGGGACATTAAGTCAAATGGGAACATTTCTGGTTCATAGGTTAATTAATGAGCAAGATAAAAAAGCAGTTGAAAGTGCCGCATCTGCAGCAAATAGAAATATTCTTTCTTTCCTTCCTATTTTGGGAGAAGGTGAAGCTTTAATTGTTGGAGTTGATTTTCCAATGCCCCTTATTGTGAAAATCAATACTCCAACAAAGAAACCAGATTCAAGAACCCCTAAGCTTACAAAACGATAAAACTACAGTCTTAATATTGGCAAAGTGCTTACTATATCTACTGTTTGACAAGAGAGCATAACCACCGACAGAAGCAGGTCGAGGATATAACGGGGTTGTTCGTGTTCTCGCGACCAGTCGTTTGGATCATTTTTGATTTGGGACGCTTTATCAATTGTGATGGCATAGCGTTCCATTATCCACTCGATAGCGGATTTACCATTAACGACATATTCGTATGCTTTGAGCGGAATGTTCTCAATGGTAATATGGTCATTATAGATGATGCGTGCCTTATCAGCAACGAGCTTTCCACTTTCGTCACGAATTTTGGCAAACCTCATTTTATCAACGGCAAAGTATTGGTAGGTTTCGTTCGTCCAGTTGTTTTGCCAAATGTCCATATCGCCATTTACTCTGACAGCACAAGCACGATGGGCAATCATTGGCATTGCAGCGAAAAACAGATAATCTCCATCTTGCCCAACAGCCTGCTCGTTTATGCTTTGTTCATAGTTCAGGTGCAGGTCGGCAAGTTCTTTGCCTGCTTTATAAAAGGACATAAAGTCCTGTACACTATCCACAATGGGGATGCGTGGCAATGACTTCTTCAAATCATCGGCAAATCGTTCACGGTATTGCTTAGAATGAAGCAACCCATACACATAGTAGAATATGTGTTCTTTGGTAATGGCTTTTGAACCTCCGAAACGGCTACGGACTTCTTTCAGAATCCAGTCGGTTATTCCGTCCCGGCGAATATATTTGTCTGTTTCCGCATCATCAAAAAGTGTAGCTTGGGGATTCTTGTTTTCCTCATACCAATATAATGGGTAGAACTGGCAATTAAATTGCAATTGATAATCAGGAATATAATGGGTAACTATAGTTGAAGCATCTTTATTAGAACCTTTTCCATTTACGCATAAGATAATCTTATCTGTATTCAGTGGGAACAAATCCTTACATTGTCCTGGGCTTTCTATCAGGCTTGGAGAATAATATAAGTTTGTCACACAGAATGGCCTATACGAACATTCCATAAGTCTTTCTCTTTCAAACTTTAGTAAAGTTCCACGCGACAAGAAATTTCTTAATGAACGAGTCCAACTTACTTTAGTTGTATCAGTATCTATGAATGATTCAACAGACAACGCCTTTTCTTGTGATTTAATTGTTTGAAATTCGCGGCATTGAGCATTGTAATTATTAATCAAGCAATTAATATTGTCGTCCAATTGCGAATTAGAAAAATTGTTAACCCAAACATCTCGACCTGTGGCTACTGCTGGTCCATTATGATTAAAAATGCCAACACCTTTTTTATCAAACAGTGGTATTAGATTATCAAATACCCCATCACGTTGATTTATCCAATCAGCCTTATCATTAGGCGTAATAATCTGCCATTCCAATTTCTGCGAAGAAATGGAACGGAAATCTTTTACCAGTTTGAGCTTCTGCTCACGAGTGAGGTAATCACCTATGTCATGATAATGGATAACTGCCTTTTGCCCTTTCTTTGCCGGATTTTTGACAAGGAAAGTTATGGCGATAGGAGTACGAGAACCGCTTCCAAAAATTTTTCCACCTTCTTTACGGGATAATTCTCCAGAAGTGCGCTGATTTCCACGCAAATTCAGTACATAAACAGATGTAAATTCTTCCTCTATACATCTGCGCATACCATCTTGACCGATACCATCAAGCCATGCACCATTGCTTATGAATGCTACAATACCTCCTTCATTTTGTGGAATACGGTCAGAAGCCCACCGAAATGCTTTCACATAACTGTCGTAAGTTGATTTACTGAGTCCTGCTAAACTTCTTTTTGTATAAGTTTCACTCAGTCTCTTTTCCATAGCCGGATATACAGTATTTTGTGCATTGTCATTAGCCGATTTCTGACCGATAGAATACGGCGGATTTCCGACAATTACCCTCACGTGTGTAGCCATCTGCTTCTTTACCCGTTTGGAATTGTCTTGAAAGAATTCCGTGAAAAGTTCGTTATGTTTCTTCTCTGCCAATTGGAACGTATCGGTCAGACAGATACCGCTATACGGTAAGTAAGTCTCCCTGTAGGTAATGTCATGGAATACAGATTCGATATTCACATCAGCAATATAATAGGCCAGCAGCACAATTTCATTGCAATGAATTTCATTCCGATATTTGCGCTCCATATCCTCAGGACGGATAAGGCCGGATTGCAACAAACGAGTAATGAAGGTACCTGTACCTGTAAATGGGTCAAGAATATGAACGTTTTGCTCCGTCAGCGAAGTATTGAACTCTGCTTTGAGAATATCATCCACTGAACGGATGATGAAATCCACACATTCCACCGGTGTATAAACAATGCCCAATTTCTCCACTGTAAGCGGAAATGCGCCTTTGAAAAACTTTTCATAAAGGTTCTTTATGATTGTCTGCTTACCCTCCAAATTATCAATAC
The DNA here is from genome assembly GCF_023656585.1 of Bacteroides sp. B1-V-101. Classification (NCBI taxonomy): domain Bacteria; kingdom Pseudomonadati; phylum Bacteroidota; class Bacteroidia; order Bacteroidales; family Bacteroidaceae; genus Bacteroides; species Bacteroides sp. B1-V-101. The sequence goes on from NZ_JAMOKH010000034.1 coordinate 16,027, forward strand.
CGCCCACATTTGTCCTTACCGATTGGTAGAACTTCTCCAGTACCTCGGTATCCTTTTCAAAAGCCTGTTCTTGCAATATGTCTATCATGCGTTGCATAGAACGGCTCACGGTGTTGTTATTGACAAACTGGTAATCTGAAAACAGAGCATCAAATACAGGTCGGGTGATGATGTGCTGTGCCAGCATTTCAATGGCTTGGGCGGCATCTACCGATGGATTAAGGTCTCGCTGTAACCCCTTTAAATATTCATTGAAAGCCTTTTTGTGTACACCGGACTGAATAAGTTTGGAAATACGCTCAATAAATTTGTGCGCAATAAGACCAACCTCTTTTGCCCAATTCTCCCAATAAAGACGGTCACCGCACTTTTCTACCAGTTTGGCATACATACCGTCCTGTATCTCCCCGAAACGAAGTTCCAACTGTCGGGCAATTTCTGCATTCTCAATTTGTTGTGCTTCCGCTTCTCCGTCATTTGTACCCAATCCCGGTCGGCCTATGGTAACAGACGGTGTACCTGTCTGAGTGTTTGGTTTCTGCTTGTTGAGGGCTATTTTGTTTACCATCGCATTGAAGCGGTCATCGTGTGAACGGAGCGCATTCAAGATAGCCCACACCACATCGAATGTCTTGTTGTTGTCAAGAGCTTCCTCCGCCGAAATATCAGATGGCACTACAATAGGGATGATGATATATCCATACTTCTTTTCATCGGATTGCCCCTTGTGGAATGTACGCATCACGCGGCCAACCGACTGCACCACATCCACCTGCGAATTACGGGCAGAAAGAAACAATACGGCATCGAGAGACGGCACATCCACACCCTCGGACAGACAACGCACGTTGGTTACAACACGACATTCACGTTCATTGTCTGGCTCTTCCGCCAGCCATTGCAGGATTCCATTACGCTCCTGCGAGTTCATAGAACCATCTATATGCCGTGTCCTTACTGAAACGGTATGCGAAAGGCTTTCTGAATCAAGATTCTCTTCGTATTTCCCAGATATTCTTGGAAGTACCGAAGCTACATATTTTGACGTTCCGGCTTTTGTCTCGTTGCCTATGGCTGAACAGAACGCCACGGCACGGCGCATCATGCGTGGGTCGGCATCCCATGTGCGATGGTCGTCGCCATGTATCATTTTTGACAATCCGTTTATTACCCCAATGAGCTTTGATGTGTCGTCAAAATTCAGTTCGGTGGTAGAATTGGTGATGTCTTGTTTTATGTTGGCAGGTACATCATCTTCGCTAACAGTAAGGACAAGCACCTTGTAATCCGTCAATAAGCCATTTTGAACGGCGTATGAGAAATTCACACGATAAAATTCCTCTCCATAAATGGCTTTATCATCCATCGAGCAGAGAATGCAATCCTTTTCCGATGCCTTTATCTTGGCAGATTCCCCATACAAACGCGGCGTGGCAGTCATATAAAGGCGTTTCCGACCTTGTACATTCTCATTGGAATGTATCTTGATAAAGTTGCTCTCATCCTTTTCGGCTATTTTTACGCCGGTAGTGCGGTGTGCTTCGTCACAGATGATGAAGTCAAACACGCCGTATTCTCCGTTTGTCTTGGATAATATCTCTCGCTGCGCAGCAGAAACGGCATCTATGGATTGGTAGGTGGAGAACACGACTACCAAGCCGTCATGATTCCGATATTTCTTTAATTGGGATGCAATGGATTGTGGATTGGTGGATGCAGGTACGGCAAGGTCAACCACGCTGTCATCCGTATCATCAGATCCCTTGGTGGTCTTGCGTGAGGCTTTGGAATCGGAACAGATGCAGACAGCCTTAATGGGCTTCTTCGCATCTGCCGACCATGCGTTGAGCGACTGCCCCAACAAGGCGATGGACGGAACCATGAACAGCACCAAGCCTTTGTTGCCAAACAACTGTTCCGCAATGAGCAGCGAAGTGTAGGTTTTACCTGTACCGCAAGCCATAATGAGTTTGCCCCTATCGTTGCCATCTGACATATAATGAACGTATGCTTTTGATATGGCATTCAATTGGTGTTCACGAGGCTTCTTGCCCTCCACCAGTGCAGAATTGCCGGTTAGACCGTCCATTATCTTTTGCCAGTCCACAGGAGATGAAACAAGGTCTGCCATACCGATGCGCGTAACAGGTGGTTCCTGGTTTCGGATAGCCTCTTCTGCATTAGCTCCCCAATGGTTTGTGGTTGAAATCCAAATACGATTTGAAAAACGGGCAGTTTGGAATGTTACCTCGTTTGTGAACGTGCGGCTGGAAGTGGCGAGAAATGAATCTACAGCAGGTTTATCTATGATTGTATTCTCAGCATAGCATTTACACTGGATAGCCCAATAGTCACCCAATTCAGTTTTGGCCACAAGGTCGATACCTGTGTCATTACCTCCAAAATCGTTTCGCCCCGGAAAATCTTCCCATAGCCAGACCGATTCAAGCTCATTATAGCGTGGGTCTGTTAATAGCCATGAGCGCATCAGTCGCTCAAACTTTGTACCTTTCTCCCTTTCCGTGAATGATTCGGTACGAAATTTATGTAGTATTTCCTTGAAATTCATCTCTTGATAAGAGATATATTTCAAAGGAACGGGCTCTAATAATCAGTGCTATACTGGCAAAATCTGACGAATTTGCAAAACAAATTCTCACAAATTGCCTTTCATATATCATTATAAATGAGGAATGAACACGGTATTTGAAATATTATGCGTACCTTTGCAATATCAACCATAACTCTTATCAAGAGATTCGTCTTTTCGCTCAACACATTTCACCATAAATATCCGGTCAAAAATCTTTCAGGATAAGGCTGTTCGCCTTGTCCACCACGCTTGTGTCAAGCGATGCGAGATAGATGCGCGTGGTCTCTTCCGAATCATGTCCCATGCCCTCGCTGATGACGGAAAGAGGGATGTTCTTGCTCTTGGCAACGCTCGCCCAACAATGCCGGGCAACGTGCATGGTCAGCGGTATGTTCAATCCTGCCAGACCAGCAACTTCCTTCAACGCCACATTGATGCGGCAGATGGCGTTACGGTATTGTGTCCGTTCATCGGAACAGGGGTTTGTAATTATCGGCAAAAGGTAACGGGTAGCCGTGTTCTCGCCGTACTTGGCGATGATGTCTTCCATGCACCTCTCCCATTTGACGGTGAGCTGCTGTCCGGTCTTTCTTCTCCGGTACGTGATTATTCCGTTCTTCAAGTCCGATTTTTTCAGATAGGCCATATCAATGAATGACATTCCACGGGTATAAAAAGAGAAGAGGAACATATCCCTTGCATAATCCAGATGCGGTTTCAGAGTCAAATCAAGTTCCTTAATGTGCTTGATAGACTTCAATGGGATGGCGCGTTTTACCGTCTTCCCGATGCCAGTGTAAACGTGCTTGAAAGGATGCTTCTGTTCCGTCAGTTCCTTTTCCACTGCACGGTTGTAAACGGCACGGAGTATGCGCATATAAAAGGAAACCGTGTTGGGGCAGATGCCCTTGCCTTTGAGCCAGGCCTCGTAAAGCATCATGGTGTTGCCGTCCATCTCGTACAAGAGTATGTCCTGCCCCTCACGGAACTTCATAAAACTGGCCAATGCCGCCGTATAGGTTTCTGATGTGCGGACTTTGCCAAGCTGCTTCAACTGTCCTATGATGCCCTGCATGAAACGAAACAGCGATTGTTCGCCCGTTTGCCCGTTGAACTTCTCGACGATGCTGTCAGCGGAATAAATTCCTCCCTGCCTGTCGCATTGGACGACTATGGCTTTCAACCGTCTGGTGTCCCAGTCAATATGTTCCGCCACTTCACGGAGATACCGTTTCCTGTTTTCGCCGATTTCGGACAGGATTTTCACAGAGGAAGTTCTCTTGTCCCATTCCGTGTCAAATATGCGGTAGTCCGTCTTAACTTGGCGGACTATGCGCCCGTGGATTACCTGATAATATATGCTGCCCTCCCTGCCGCTTGCGGTGGAAGGACGAAATTTCACTTTTATGGATGCCATTCACTTTATTTTTGTCGTTTGGATTGATTATCTTCTTCTCTCACTGTCTTGACCTGCCTGTTGAATATGGCCAGCGTGGAATCCGCACCGACAACATCCACCAGTTTTTCGTATGCTCCGACGGTCACGGCCAGTTCCGGGTGCAACTCGTTAAGCATGATTGTAGTCACATGGTGTTTGTCTGCAACCGTTCTCAACCGCCTGTTTTCTTCCCGGTACTCATGCCATTGTACCCAACTGGCGGCAAACAGGGCAAAGAATACGAGCATACAACCGATACCAGCCCATGCGTAAGGGTTCTTTTGCCAGCCATCGGGAACTTTGCTCCATAACAGCCTTATTGCGTTTATTGCCTTGTCCGGGCGGATTATCTGCCATAGTTCCGATATGGCACTTTGCTTTTGGCGTGACTTTTCCGAAGCCAGTTTGTCATTCTCAATGTGGCTTGTCAGCCTTTCCAATATCTTGTTGAGCTGTTCCTTGATGGTGAGAACACCATGTTTGCGCATATCCTTCTCGTTGGCTTCGGTGTATAACCGCAGACTTGCTACCGCTTCATCACCTATTGATTGCTTGTATTCCTCGATGGCTTCCTTGCTTCCGAAAATGGCATTGACATTTTCCGGTGCATTGCCATTGAAGAACCGTATAACAGGCTCCAGCTTCGCTTCCAGCCTTTTCAATGCCTCGTTCTTGTCCGGGCTATCCTTTGCGTCCAGTTTTTTCTTGATTTCCTCGATGTCCACTGCCAATGCCCCGATAAGGTCGGTTAAGTTCTGCTTGTTGTCCTTCATCTTCTCATCTTTCTTGGTTTATGCCTGTTCTTGTTGTTGTCATTCTCGCTCCAGCCGCTTTCGTTTCCTCCACCTCCGCCGCCGGATGATACCTTTGCTTGGTGCGGCTGTACGCACAGCTCCATGAGTGCTCCGATGGTCACTTGAACGATGTTTGAGCATGATTCAGCAAGACTACAACCGTTGCTGTCCGTTTCCGCTCCGGCTGATGGAGGTTGTTCTATAAAAGTACCTGCCGCATGGCTGTCCTTTGCCATACCTTGCATGGTTGGTGATGTCCGTCCGTCAAATCCGTTGTCCGGCACTCGGGGCTGCCATTCCATGCCCTCGGCAATATGGCTTCCGAACAGCTTGTCTAACTTATAAAAGCTCATGCTCCGGTCTATCCGTGAGCCGCTGAATGAGATTTCATTCTTCGTGAACGACACACCGATTATTTTACCTTCGTTCCTATTGTATTTGAAATTCACCCCGATGCCCTGTTTTGCCAGCCTGTCGCACAAATCCGACCAGCAGCTACAAAAGGGCAGAGCCGCCTTGATAGCGTCATAGATTTGGTATTTCACCTTGTCCTTACCACACAGGCGGTCACGCTTCACGTTCATCTTACCCTTGGAGAAGTGTAGCCCGTATTCCCTCGTGAGAGCCTTGCATATCTTCACGTTGCGCACATTATCGTTGCTGTCGCTGATGGTGTTCCCGTCATTGTCCACCCTGTTGGCCACGATGTGCAGATGCTGGTGTTCCCTGTCGGTATGGCGGCACACGATGTACTGGGTGTTCGTTATGCCCATGCGCCGCATATACTCACGGGCGATTTCGACCATCAGGGCATCCGTCAGCTTGGGTGCGTCCTCGTGTGCGAAGTCCAGCGAGATATGGTACACCGGATTTTTCAGCTTGCGTCCCGGCTTGTCATCCGCCTGCCCCTGCATACTTCTTGCGATGGTGGCGTTGTCATCAAGCCTCACGTCCTTGCTGTCGATGATCCTTGCCTTTTTCGGGTTGTTCACGTAGTTCACCACTCTGGCGAAGCTCGCCCGTTTTTTCAAATCGCCCATCATATCTTCCCGATGATTTTGTTGAACTCGTCCAGCAAGTCCATGATTTTGCCTTTCAAAAGAGAAAAGCCCTGTTGGTGCGCCATCTTCGTCAGTTGGTTCAGGTTGTTGCACCCTCCCTCCAGCATCCTTATCTGCTGCCTGTCCTCCTGTGTCCGTGCCGCCACGACTTTGCCGTGCAGTAACAGTTCGCGCAGGAAGTGCGACGGTTTCTTGCCTGCATCTGTAATCCGTTTCATAACCGCTTTCCATTCGGCAAGCGTGAGCCGTGTGGATATGGTCTTTGTCCGCGCCTTGCCTTTCACCGCCTTGGGGCGGCCTCCCTTGTTCCTGTTCTCCTGATATGTCATATCCGTTTTCTTTTATCCGTTAAACCGTTCTGTTTTTTAGGGCTGTAATCCGGGCTTGCCGTTTCCCGTGTGGCCGGGTCGCCATTGGTGGCGTAGTTTTCGTGGACGAAAACATTAACTTGCCAACCCTAAAAAATATCCCTTCTAAAACGCTGTCGCTTGCCATTCCTGCCGCTTCATTCCTGTGGCTGTTCCTATTCCCGTGAACCGGATAAGGTACTGTCTTCCTCTAAAAATGGTGTGTTGTCGGCGGCATCCACGACTGCATTTTCTGCGGTGCTTTCCACTTCGCTTTCGGTTGTTGCAGCCGTTTCGGTTTCCGCTGTTCCTGTACCTTCTATAATAGGATTGGAACCGATCGGATTCATGGACGGCAAGCTATCCGTTCCCTCTGACGTTTCTTCTGTCGGTTTTTCTTTCTTCTTCCTTGCCGAACTGCGACGCAAGGTCTCTAATTGTTGCCCGTTGAAAAGGAAAATCCGTGCCCCTTCGTATGCCTTGACTGTCTGGCGATATGTCGGATTCTCGATGAGCCGCCCTGCTATCATCCACGACTTCACGCACACCATGTCTATGATGGAAGTCACGGGATTGGAATCAACACGGATTAGCCCGCGTTCCGAGAAATCCTCCAACAGGCGGGACACCGCCTTGCGCCCGATGCCCCATTCCTTGGCCAGTACCAGCATGGAGCCGTCCACCTGTCCGGGATGGACGGCATAGCCCAATCCCCGTTTGGTGTTCATCACTTCCGAAACCGCCATTTTCGACAAGAGGGAAAGAAGATAGGTAAGGTTGCATATCCCGTCCGTGCTCCCGTGCAGGAAGTACCACGCCTCCACGGACATTGCCATCTCCAATTTGTAGCACGGCAAAACAAGCTGTTTCAAATTCTTCATAAGCCTTGACATTTTTTTGTTGTGCGTCTTACAAATTATCCCTTGGCGTTCTTGTCGGCCTTCCTGTTGGTGGCTTTCAGGCTCTTGATGCGGTCTATCTGTTCCTTGGGAAACAGGACACGCCGTCCTATCCGCTGTCCTTTGATGTGTCCCAGCTTCTCATGCCGCCAGATGGTCGCTATGCTTACGCCCCATTTCTCCGCCAGTTGCCGGATGGTGTAATACTCCGATGTGTCCTGTGGCGCCTGTTCCTGCCGGTATTCCTCAAACGCGCACCTCACGCTTGCGCCGATAAGCTGTTGAAGCTCGTCGCGCGATACCAGTACCATTTCTGTCTTATCTGTCATAATTCACTGATTTTAAGTTTATGGCGGCAAAGGTAGGGCAATAATAAAACCTGTGAATTTGTGGTATTCTGTGAAATGGCACCGCATGAAAAAAGCCGTCAAACAACTGGTGCTTAACGGCTTGTGGAAGTCTGTGGGTTGTGGTGAATTGTAGCCACCTGTGGGTTATGTCACTATTTTATCATGGGAAGCAGCTCTTTGAGCTTCGTTATAAAGGTTTTCTCCACGTTGTACTTGGCGAGGCTTTCGGGTGTCAGCCCCATGGAACGGGCTGCGGATACCCTGTAACCTTTCCAGTCCTTGAAGTAGGCCTTGGACAGCAGGATTGCGACACAGCGCATCTTGCCCTTTACGCAACTGCCGTATATCGTGGAATAGTCGGCACGCATGACGGCACGGAGGAAGTCCCGGTCGGAAACGGCATTGCCGTCCAATAGCGGTTTGCCCTTGTCGGGGCCGCTCTGTACGGTGAAAGTGGTAAGGAAACGGTACAGCCTTAAAACAGGAACCTGTGCGGTCGTACTGAACGCGCCGCCTTGCATTGTATCTGTGGCGATAAAACCGGATGACGCTTCTTCCGTACAAGAGGGTATTGTTTTGGATGTTGCCGACTTGGACTCGTTCTCATGCAGCACGTTTCTTTTGACATATCCCATCGTCATGGCGATATGGAACATCTTTATTCCGGCGGACTGCGCTTTCACATCGTCATTTTGGGGCAGCATGGAAAGGTGGACGGCTTCTGCAAAATATTCCGTGCAGAGTTGCGCCAAATCCTTGTCGTTGGCATTGACAATATACTCCTTGACGGCTTGGATTTTAGCCTTGTCCACTTTGGCAAGCATGGCATACATTTCTTTCCCTCTGTTCCCGTCTGAATCCTTTGCACACTTCCGTATGGCGGCACGGATGGTGTCAATGCAGTCGGTGGCTTCGGTGCGTATCATTGGTTTGGGAGAAATATCAGAACCTTCCGGCGATACTTTCTCCTGTTCTTTTTCGGGAAAGAAGTATTGCCTTATGACTTCCATGCTCAGGTAAGCCACACCTGTACGGAAAGCCGCCTTGTTCAAGTCCGCATATTTGGAGCAGATGCCGTGAAGCCTTTTCGTGTCATCGTGCAGCCCGACGAATTTCCGTGCCAGTTCCTTGTCCTCGTGTTCGGTGACATATTCCCTGATGCCGGCCAAAAGAAAAGGCAGGGGTTTCAGGCTGTATCGGATGTTCCGGCAAATATCCTTACAATCCGTTTTGCCACTGCCGGAAGACTTGCCGGCAAGCGATTCCGCAAGTTTCAGGGTATCACTGATTACGTTGGACAGTTTGAAAAGGTCGCTAATAATGTCAAACCTTGATTTCTCCATAAGCACCTCCTTATATTTTGATGATACCCTTGAAATCCTTTAACGCTATGACGGCCTTTTCCTCCGCGTCCAGTTTCAGGTAGCGGCGCAGTTGCGCCTCGCTGCTGTGTCCGGTGATGGCTTGGATGGAAGGCAGAGGGACACCAGCCTTGTACGCGTTGGTGGCGAAACTTCTCCGGGCTGTATGTGAAAGGAGCATGTCGCAGAATCTCCTTCCACGTTTGGGGTTGAGACGCTTCTCGTCAAAGCCGCAGTCGTGTGTCCAGCCGAGCAACAGGCCGATGGTCTTCACCAGCTTGTTCATTTCATTGGGATGAACCGGGGGCAGCTTGCCGTCATACTTGGCAAGTATGGCTCTCACGCGCCTGTCAACGGGGATATAGACTTTCTTTTCCGTCTTCTGCTGGGTGATGAGTATGAACTCCGTGCCGCCTATTTCCGTTATCATGTCCTCGCATATCCTTGAATAGTCGGAAACACGCTGCCCGGTCAGACAGCCCACAATGAAAATGTCCCTTACGTGCTCCAGTGTCTTGATATGGGTGATGCGGCATTTTGAGATTTGCGCTTGCTTCTCATCTTCATCTATATCCAGAGTCTTCCACCTGCTGATGACAGCCTCCTTGGTGGAAAGGTCGAGGTTGAGCATTTCCTGTATCTGTTCCGGCATGAGGTAGATGTTGTCCACCTCCTCCTTTTTCGGCACGAAGTCGGAATGACGGAAATCATCGCATTTGGTCAGCTTGTCCTCGTAGGCCGCCTTTGCCACCGTGCGGACATCGGTCATGTACGAGTTGATGGCGTTGGGCATTAAGCCCCGTTCTTTCCAGTAACCGACAAGGCTATTGCGTGTCTCCATCGTCATGTCATCCAATCCGAGTTTGCGGTGTGTTTCCTTTTGGTAGTTGCGAATCTGTTTTTGGATAATGCGCAGACCTTTTATATAGGCAGGTGATACCTTCACGGTACGGCCTTTCTTGGTGCGCCGTCCGGTCTCCATGTCTTCTATATAAGAGGTGAGGAAATCCTCGAACAGCATCCTGCCCTTGGGCTTGACCTCCACAATCTGCATCATCCCGTTGAGCACATCGTGTTTCACGCTCTCGATGATGTTCTTTGCCTCCTTGGGGTTGAAGTCGTCCGCTTCGAACGCCACCTTTATCCTCGCAAGGACTTGGGCGAACTGCCCGTACTTTATCCCGATGCTCGACATCAGGGCTGACGAGGTGTATTGCAGGCTGCGGTACTTTTCCCATTCAAGCTGCTTGATGGTGAAGCCCGTCACGACCTTCATGTTCGCCTTTCCGGTGCGCACACGGGCATAGATGGAACCGTAGTCCTCTTTTCCTGCCTTGGATGATTTGATGAAGATGAAATCCATACGCGATATATCTTGGTTACTGTGATGCAAAGGTACAAAATATATCCCGAAATATGGTATCAAATAGTACCAATATTTTCTAAAACCGTGAAATTTCGTGAGTATTCAAACCAAATGAAAACATCTACAAATAACTGATATACAAAGATAACCTGTAAAACAGAATTTCACTGAATATATTTAGTGAATAGTGGGCTACCATCTATTGCCAGCAAATCCTACTGGGCATGTTAACAATATTCGGACCTATACAATGGGCGTTCTCGCTGTTGCCCAAATGGGAAGGTGCATGGGCGAAGTGGCTTATAAGGTATCTGACAGTACATTTCTATGGTGCAATGCTCTACTTCGTGGGATTATTTCGCTGTGTAACTCGTTGATTATCAGTGTTGTTATTTTACAAAACACCTCCACGTAACAAACGTGCAACAAAAATTTCCAAATAAAAAAGAGATAATTGCGTATTTGCAACTATAAAATTACAGTCCAAGCACCATTTCTGCATTTTATGGTTGTTTTGAGGGTTTGACAACCAAGTTCCAAAAACAGCGTTTCTCTTGTATTCTTACTATCGTTTCTAAGTTTGATTTTGTCTTCACTTTATTTCATCCAAGTATGATTTAGAGTATGAAACAACTTCATTATTATAATATAACTTAAGATTTCGTCATTGACCAAGCATTTCTAACAGAATGAGAAATATCTTACATACCTTTGCACCACTTTCAACTTGCAATCACAAACAATGGTCATGATGAAATAGTCAAATTAAAACATCAACAGATTATGGAATCACGAACCAATCAAAGCGTTACTCCAGATGTTCAAGCACTCATGCTGGAGAACCTAAAACTCGCCAAGCGAGTGGAAGTGCTTGAAAATACCCTGTCAGCAGGTAAGGAAGTGCTGACTTTGGAAGAAGCTGCCCGATTTATGGGAGTGACAAAAAGTTCGCTCTACAAGATGACCCATGAGCAGACCATTCCTTATTACAAGCCGAATGGCAAGATGGTGTATTTCGAGAAAGCGGAACTCTTGACATGGATTCGCAGAAATGCGATTGCGTCAAAGGCGCAGGTTTCAGAAGAAGCCAACCGTATCTTGAAAAATCTAAGTGTCAAGTAGCCATGAGGACAACAGAATTTGAAGCCAAGAAGGAACAAGCAGTCAAACTGTCTGTCCTCTGGGCTAAGACAGGACTTCGTGAATTATCCATGAGGGATGCCGTCAATGATTACATTGAAGCAACTGGTGCAAACCATGCCATAGACAATGACGAACAAGCCATTTTGTATGGAAGACGAGCCGTTGTGTTGCGAGTGAGCATTGAGGCAATAAGCAGTCTTAACAAAGATGAACTTCAACGCTTGGATAGAAAACTCATGGAGATTGTCAGTGAGGATATGCCACGGCAACAGCATGGTCTTCACCGATGATTTGTTGTCCTTTCAGTCATTCACCATTTATAAACCATTCGGACATGGAAAGAAAAGAGATAGACAAAACTCGCCCTGTCACTTACTATTTGTCATTGACGGACGAACAACTGAATTTTCTCAGTAGCAACGAGGGAGGCATCAACAGAATACAATGTTTCCGCAGACTGCTTCATCACACGGCAACTGCCGATACCACCTATACCAAGCGTGGTATATCCAAACCACTAATGCAAGGACAAACTTGTGTATCTGCCCTTGAACTTTCAAAGGAATGGAACTGCAACCGAAAGACGGTTATTCGCTTCTTGAAACAGTTGGAACAGTTGGGTATCGTAACAATAAAAACTGATTGCCTTACCACCATTATGGATATGAGGTGCATAGCAGCGTGGAAGCATGAGGGTGAAACGGTTTATACAGCCAATGCCCTTTATAAGCGAGACAACAGCAAAGCGAAGTCGGAACAGAACCCGAACAAGTCTGTTTCAGATCCGACTTCTTCAACTTTGCCTTTGCCTTCTTCCGATTCATCAGAAATCACGCCTTCGGAAATGGAGCAAATCCATTCCTTGGAAGAAATCCCTGATGATGTGAGAGAGCAGTTGTTAGCGGAAGATATGGAGCAATTCCGCGAGCAACGTGAAATGTAACCTACCGTTCTTTCATTTTTACTCTTGGCATTTGCCTTTATGCTGTCAGTTTGCCAGTAAGAACGCAATGCCAAGACTTCATCAAAACCGTTTTAGAGCAGTGATGGTACACAACAGAAGAGGCTTGCCTATATGTACGCATAATGTAGATGGGGAACATAATCCTCGGTATGGTTATCACCAACCGAATTATGCTCCATCGGGCAAGCCCTTAGGAGGACACCAGAGCAAGCTCATTTTATAAATTTCATTACCCCATCTTAGAAATAACATTATGCCAGAATACCAAGTGTTTCACCAACAAGCCGTCAAGTCGTTTTCGGCAGGTGAAGATAACGAACATCAGAGGCGTTGGACGGAATCCCAATGGGAAGCCAAAGCCTCCAACAAGAAGTTTAACTACGACAAGAGCCGTGCGCATCTCAACTTTGAGATAGTCAAGGGCGGTAAGATTGTACCTCTCGGCTCTTCTAAGCCCATTTTGGAGCGGTTTCAAGACCGTTTGGAAGCCACTGGTGCGGAAGACCCTAACAAAGGGCTTGAAACGCCCAAATACCGCATTGCCTGCAACATGATATTTTCGGGCGATGCCGACAGAATGCGAGAAATGGCTTTCGGAAACCAGAATGTGGAGCGAGCGAAAGGCGCAGACAACAGTCATGTCAAGCGCAAAGCGGAGATAGAATTGTGGGCAAAGGACATCTACAAGGCTGTTGCCGATGCATGGGGCGAAGACAACATCATTGACTTTTCCGTTCATCTTGACGAGTCTTCACCACATATCCATTGCCTTGTCACGCCCATTATGTACGATGAGAAGAAACAGAAGATGCGTATCAAATACAGAGATACTTTTGGTGGTGACGCAAACAAACTGGATGCTATCCACGACTACTTGGCAGAGGTCAACAAAAAGTGGGGCTTGGTACGTGGCGAATCCGTTTCGGCTACCAATGCCCAGCATGTCCCTCGTGACGAATGGTATAGACAACTCCAAGCCGAAAGCCGTGAGTTGGAAATCGCAAATGGCAAACTGGAACTTGACATTCGCAGAAAGGAGAATGCCGTTAAAGGTCTGAAAACGATGATAGAAAACCTCACTCACCAGAAATCCGAGGTGGAGAACAAAATCCATGAGGTTGAGAAACAGTTGGAACAACAGAATGGCGAACATTCCGAGTTGTCAAAGGAACTGGAACGGCTCAAAAGTCAGTTGTCCACCTTGGAGTTCAAGCTGACGGACAAACGAGAAAAACTGAGTGCAGCCGATGAAGCCCTTGCCGAGTTCAGAGCCATGACAAGGGCGCAGAAGTCTGAGGCTGAAACTTTGCGTGTCGTGCAGGAGCAAACTTCACGGACATTACAAACATACGCCCAAGCCTCTATCCTTGCAGGCAGTTTCCAAGAACTGCTGACGATGAGCAGTAGAATTTGCGCCAATGTACCCGAAGCCAAGAAAATGGCAGAGAACACCATCATTGAAGATATGTGCGATATGCGTTTCAAAGATGTGCTTGGCACAGCTGTCAAGATGTTCATTGAGGGCGTCAATGGGGCAACAAGCATCACGCAGTCGGGAGGTGGCGGTGGCTCCAATTCGGAATTGCCTTGGAGGGATAAGGACGAGGATATTTTCAACTTTGCCAGACGTTGCATGAGATTCGCCCACAGCAAACACTATCCCAAGAAGAGTTCGGGCATTAAGCGGTAGTGTCAGCGAGTATTCGCTTCCAGACATCAATATCAGGGAAAGGCATGTATATTTCAAAAAGACCATCGAAATATGCCACTGTCTTTCCTTGATTTATTTTCGCCTCTGCATAGGCTCTGCTTTTGTACTTGTCGGCAAGGCGTAATAATTCCTGTTTCTGTTTCTTTTGCTGATTTTCGAAGAAACTTATTGCAAGAACAAGTAACTCCTTTACCCCATTTGTAAGTCCAGCCTTGTCATAGATATAAAGCAGACGGTTGTAAGGCTCTGGCTTCCAATAGCCATTGGCAATCAGCTCTTCATAGATATTGGTTGCGGTGATGTAATCCTTGCTTTTCTCAGCAACCTTTGCCTTGCGTAGTTCATTCTCTATATGGCTGATTATATCTTCTATCTGACGGCACGCTGGAGCGTCTTCTGAAAACAAAGTATCGTTTCCACTTGTGTAGAAATCAAATTCGGGCAGTTGAGCAATCAAACTTTTGTATCGGTTTGCCAATGTGTCTTTGGTGATAATGTTTCTGTGGAGATTGGCTTGTTTGGGTAGTTTGTCTTCTCGTTGCCTTATTACTTCCCTAAATTCGACAACAAGCGCATCTTGGCTGAATTTTGCAGGGACAAGCAACAGAACACGCTTGGCATCGCTCCATTGTTCTTTGCTTGTATAATGGCGAAGTAGCCAATTATAGGGTTCAAGGTTCAATGAATATCCTTTTTGAACCGCACTCTCGTATTGGCATTTAGTCTGTTCTGTGTCATTTGCTTTCAGATATGTTCTTGCCTTTATAACCTCTGTAACACCAGGCATTACCAAAGGTTGCTTGGTGGACTGTTGAGGTACATTTATAGAAGAAGGCAAGGAAACGTTCTCTTGCGTGTTTGTCTCCTTGCCTTTGTCGTTGCTGAATATGTCTTTTATCTTCTTGAATAGTCCCATGCGAATTTTCTTTTGAGTGCAAAGGTAATGCAAAGCACTGATAATCAAGACTGATTGTTTTATAAAGTGAATTGCCGTTTGTAAAGTTTAAGAACAAGACAGATATATCAAAAGATATAGAAGTACTTGCCGATAAATGATAATTTAGAGGCAATGGCAAAACAGCTCTACGACTATTGGTTTGTGCAGTTTGACTTCCCGAATGAGGAGGGCAAGCCATACAAGTCAAGTGGCGGAGCTATGGTGTGGAATGAGAAGTTGAAGCGTGAGATACCACAAGGATGGCATTGTGGTACGTTGTTGGATATTGCAGAATACACAAACGGCTTGGCGTGTCAGAAATACCGCCCAACAGATAATAACAAATTACCTGTTATAAAAATTAAAGAAATGCACGACGGTTTATCTGCTGACACGGAATGGGTTAAGGCTGATATTCCCGATGATGTAAAGGTTTTTGATGGTGATGTTTTGTTCTCATGGTCTGCTTCTTTGGAAGTAATGCTGTGGGCTTATGGCAATGGCGGATTGAACCAACATATATTCAAGGTTACATCAAAGAATGGTTATCCACGCTCTTTCTATTTCTACCAGCTAATACATTATGTTGGTGTATTCAAGCAAATGGCAGAGGCAAGAAAGACAACAATGGGACATATAACGCAAGATCATTTAAGGCAAAGCACTATCGCCCTTCCACCAAATGTAGAGATAGCTAACAAGTTAGAAGAAAAGCTTTGCCCAATTTTTGACGAAATAGTCAAAAATAACCAAGAAATTATGACTTTAACTAAGCAACGCGACGAACTCTTGCCCCTCTTAATGAATGGTCAAGCCACGGTAAATTATCATTTATCGGCATCGTTTCTTTCTTCCCTTATATTATATAGAGACCAATACAAGTTTTATGACATGAAAGAAACAATTATACAAACCGTTTTAGACGGCATGCGAGCGGTTTTGACTGAAAATCAGTTGGATTTGCTGACAGATGTGACCCGAAAGGCACTGTCAGAGTGTGAAATTACGCCAAAGGCAACAGAGGAAGAACAGCGCAACAAGGAAAACGTTGAACTTCTTGGGGCTTTTATATCCTCAAAGAAAGTGGAGGGCTGTTCAGACAAGACAATCCACTATTATAAGTCTTCCATTGAGAAGCTGATAGCGACTGTGAAGAAGAATGTGTGCGACATTTCCACTAATGACATCCGCTGCTATCTCGCTGAGCAACAGGAACAACGAGGACTTAGCAAGGTTACGATTGACAACTTGCGCCGTATCTACTCCAGTTTCTTCTCTTGGCTTGAAGATGAAGACTACATCACCAAAAGCCCTGTCCGCAGAATCCATAAGGTGCGCACGGATGCTTTGGTGAAAGAGGTGCTGACAGACGAGAATATAGAAGTATTGCGTGACAGTTGCCAAGAATTGCGTGACATTGCTATGATAGATTTGCTGCTTAGTACAGGAATGCGTGTAGGGGAGTTGGTGAAAATCAATCGTGAAGACATTGACTTCCAAGAACGCCAGTGTGTAGTGTTCGGCAAGGGCAACAAAGAGCGTGAGGTTTATTTTAACGCAAGGACTAAAATCCACCTCAAAAAGTATTTGGAGCAACGCACAGACACTAATCCTGCATTGTTTGTAAGTCTGCATGAACCACATACACGCCTAACCATTAGTGGCGTGGAAGTGCGTTTGCGCCAACTTGGAAAGAAAGTAAACCTCAACAAGGTTCACCCTCATAAATTCCGTAGAACATTGGCAACAATGGCTATTGACAAGGGAATGCCAATAGAACAAGTGCAAAAAATGTTAGGGCATGTGAAAATAGACACTACGCTGCATTATGCTATGGTAAATCAGACAAATGTCAAGATAGCACACCGCAAATTCCTTAATTAAGGTTTACAAATTAGTTATTCTGCTTGATTTTGAGTACCTTTGCATCACAAAATGTAAGAAGTATATGAAATTAGCAGATATTATTGACTCATTTATATCAGGAGATTGGGGCGAAGAATCTCCTACGCAAGATACCCCTAATGCAGCATATTGTGTTAGGGGCGCAGACATTGTGCCTATAACCAACCACAATTTTACAGACATACCTCAACGATATGTTTGTGACCGCACAAAAGAAACAAAACTTTTGGAAGCAGGTGATTTGGTGATTGAAAAATCGGGAGGTAGTCCTACGCAATCTACAGGACGCATTGTATATGTGTCGGAAGATTTGATAAAAGCCAAAGGTAATGTTGTCTGTTCTAACTTTTGTACAGCATTTCGTGTAAAGGCTGGTTGGAATCCTTTGTATGTGTACTATTTTTGGCAAAATGTATATAATCATGGTGCATTTTTCAATTTCGAGGGGAAGACTTCTGGCATCAAGAACTTACAGCTTGACAATGCCCTGTCTGCTATTGATATTGAATATCTACCCCTCGAAAAACAAAACCAAATAGTTGTCTCTTTAGCTTCTATTGATGAAAAAATCAAAGTCAATCGTCAGATAAATGATAATTTACCGACGCTTGACCGTTCATTAACAATGGCAAGAGCTCGTCACGCTGCTTAGTGAGAGCATTTATTTCTTCTATATTGTTATCAATTTGCTCGTATATAACCTTTATTCGTTCAAAGAATAAGTCTAATAATGCTGTAGGAACATCTAACCACCTGTTTGCCAAGAAAGTGTCTGTCATAAAATTCTTTATGCCCGAAGTTTTACCCTCATAATTGAACATATTGTTATTGTCATAGAACATGCGCCACATAAAGAAGAAATATGCAGATGCTTTGTAGTTCTTCATTGTAAAAGCATGGCAAAAGTTAGAGCAAGTCAAATTTCCGCCATTGCGTTTCAATACTCCAGGCGTTACAAACGCACTTCTACCAGTAGCTTGGGTGGGACTACCACCAGATACTTCTATAACAATATCCCATACAGATAACAGCTTTGAAGTGTTACTATCTTTTATGTAGCGAGTTGGCAAATCATTAAGTTTTACAATATCTGCTCCACGAATACACCCAACTTTCATGTTTCTTTTTTCTGCAGGTTCGTCAAATCCCCAATCGCCAGTGTTATCACTGCCGATGTAATCGTTCAAAAGGCATGTATTCCAAGAGTAAGGTATGTTCATGTGAAGTTCTTCATTCCAAACCATAGCACCTCCACTCGATTTATACGGTTTTCCCTCCTCATTCGGGAAGTCAAACTGCACAAACCAATAATCGTAGAGTTGCTTTGCCATCGCTTCTAAATTATCATTTATCTGACGATTGATGGCTATTTTGTTATCAATGTCCGTTAAAATGCGTCCAATCCTTTTCTGAACATCAAGAGACGGAATCCACACTGTGCATTCTTTAATCTTGTCGGGAGAGGTGTGACGTATTTTTGTTTGCTGAGCAGCGGCACTAAGCTGCTGTTTAACGCAAGCTGACGAGATTAGGTAGAAAGCAAAGTCTTTATCCAATAGGCTCTCGTTGCAGTCAATTTTTGCAATATCTTGACTTTGGATATATTTTCCACTTTCGGGTATTCTTGCAGTAGAACCAAGCAATCCGATTGCCTGTTCTGTCAAAGGCGTAATAATGTCTCCCTTTTCAAGTAGAAACTCCTCTTTGAAACCACCTGTATAGTAGATGTTATCTTTTGATTGATTCTCTTTGAAGCAATTATTTCGATAGTCAAAATTTCCACAAGTAAGACGTACATAGTTTCCTTGGGTGGCATAAAATTCGCCACCCAAGCTTGCACCTCTTGTAACTTGTACTAAATCTCCAATTTTATATTTCTTCAATTCCATTTATATCCGTACTAAAAATTAGTCAAAAATTACATTCTTCCAACATTGGTAGCAATTCTTCATACCTCTTATTCTCAAAGTCATTGAAACGTTGAGTACATATATACCGTGCATCAAAGACTTCATATTCATTACCAAATTCAGAGTGACAATCACTATACCATAGAATTATCTTATCCTTTCTTGGAAGTTCGTTGATTTCTAACTCTATTGAGTTACCAATGTAATCTTCCAAACACCCATTTGGAAAGAATATTTCGTCATAATCTCTGGATTGATGCAGAACTGATAATTGGTCGAAGAATGTGAATCCTTTTGGCAAATCATCGCAAAGATTTATCTGTTTCGACTCTGTGTTTATGCGCTTAATCACATTCTTACAGACAGTATCTATGATTTCATCAATAAGAGGATAGCAATCATTTTCAATTTGAGAGATAAACTTAACTGCCTTTTCTAACTGCTCTTTTAGATATTCTATTTCAGTCATTGATTTATCCTTTATCCAGCAATCCCCTCACTTCTTTATCGAAGTCAGAGTCAATGCGTTGTGTCTTATTGAAAATGTCATATTCTTCTTCCGCTTTCTTCTTGGCTTGCGCTGCCGATATTTTTCCTTTGTCAGGCAATATCTGGTATTTGCGGAATGTCAAGAACTCATTGACACTTGCCGAGAACTGCGACATGTTGAACGTGTTTTCACGCTCTATGAGGTCTTCGATATAGTCAAAGAAGCCTGTTACAGCACGCTCCAGTTGTCGGATTTCTTTCTCTTGTAGATAGTTCTTGGCTATGCTGACATCTGATTTCAGAACACGTCCATCTGGAGCATTTTTCCAAGTGGTCAATCCCATGTGGTCTTTCGTATGGTCTGCTTTTGAATAGATAATCTCCGCAGCAGTCTGTCCTGTAATGGCATAGTGGAAGCGGTTTTGTATCATAGCATAGAAATCTCTTGTAGTCGGAGAGTTCTTGTCATAGTCGGTGCTGCACTCTGCATATATGTCCGTAATCTGTTGCCAAATGCGACGTTCACTTGTACGGATAGAGCGGATGCGTTCAAGCAATTCACGGAAGTAATCCTTTCCAAATACAGCATTACCTTGCTTCAACCGCTCATCGTCCATTGCAAAGCCCTTTTTGATATACTCATTGAGTATCTTTGTTGCCCATTGACGAAAACGAGTGGCTTTCAGTGAAGACACACGATAGCCTACGGCAATAATGGCATCAAGAGAATAGTATGTCGTTGTGTAGTTTTTGCCGTCAGCGGCAGTTGTTTCCATTTTGGAAATAACTGAATCTGCCATAAGTTCACCCTCTTCAAAGATGTTCTTCAAGTGCTTGCTAATAGCAGGAACACCGACACCAAAGAGTTGAGCCATAGCCTTTTGTGTACACCATAGCGTTTCATCCTTGATGACTACTTGCACCTTACCGTCAGCATCGGGCATATTATAGAGCAGAAATTGTATCTCGTTACTCATTGCTGTTCTCCTTTCCTACATTTTCATTGAAACCGATACAGTCCAACTGCTTCAGAATCTCTTCTTCTAAACGATGACTCTCGCTGAATTGCTGTCTTAGCGTGGTCTTGAAATTATCCATACGACGGTTGAACTCATCTTCCGTAATATCAACATAATCAATCTTGATGTCGAAATACTGACCAGCGGAGAAACTGTAGCCCTTCTCTTTTATCTCATCAAAAGTTGGAGTGACAGAGAAGTCTTCAACCACTTCCTTGTTGCGGAATGTATTGACAATCTGTTGTATTTCCTCTGTGCGCAGTTTTGTCTTTTGGTTGCCATTCTCTTTGATGGTCTCACCAAGTTTGCTTGCATCAATGAGAACAGGCTTATCCACTCCCGATTTGTCAATGAAAACCACACTTACATTTGTACCAGTGTTTGCAAAGATATTGCTTGGCATACTTACCACACCACGTAAAATGGACTTTTCGCCATCGACCAAGTGCTTACGTATCTTGAAAGCGATGCCACTTTTAGCCGTTATGAAACCTGTAGGCACGACAATAGCCGCCTTACCGTCCTCTTTCAGACTGTAAAGTAAGTGTTGGAAGAAGCAAAGGTAAATTTCCATACCTTTCTTGTTTTTGGAAGGAATGTTTGGAATACCAGCAAAGAAACGCCCCTTGTAACTATCGGTCTTCAAATCGCTATGATAGTCGGAGAAGTCCAACTTGAAAGGTGGATTGCTGACAATATAGTCGAACTTACGCAACGAGCCATCCTCATTCTTGTGGAACGGATGCTTTAGCGTGTTACCCTGTATTACATGAGTCAAAGAATGGCTCATACTGTTAAGGATAAGGTTCAACATCATCATGGTTGATGACTTATCGCTGATGTCCTGTGTATAAACTGTGCAGTTTTGCTCACCGATGGCATGAGCCAAGGCGATAACAAGTGTTCCTGTACCTGCCGATGGGTCGTAGCAAGTCACGCTTCTTACATCTTCCGACGGATCAACAAGCAGTTGAGCCATGATAGCTGCAATGGCGTGAGGTGTGTAGTATTCGGCATAGTTGCCACCACCATTGGCATTATAATCCTTTATAAGGTATTCAAATATCGTGGAGAAGAAATCATAGCCAGCTTCAAAGGCATTCTCAAACGAAAAACTTGCCACATCACCAATCAGCGAACGGCAAAAAGCATTCTTCTTGTTCGTTCCACCAGAAACAACATCAGATATAGGCTTCATAATGGAAACTCTGGTCTCGTCCTCATTGAGGATATAGAAGATGTCAGAGTTCTCGCTTGCTATACTCTCCAATGTAGAATCGAACAGCTCGGCAAACTTATCCTCGTTCTGTCGCTTGGCAAGGAACGGAATAAGATGTTCCTTTTTCAAGATGATTGTGTCGAGCATAGAATCGCACATCTCCTCATAATCATCTTCCGACATGGCATCAATAGCTGCAAAGAAATCCTCGGCATTAGCCAGTCCTGGATTTTCTTTTTTAGCCTCATAGATAAACTTGTCATTAAGGAACTTGTAGAGGAAAATCTCCACAATAACCACATATTCGTTACCGCTACCAGCGAGTCCGTTCTCTGTGGTAGTCTTTTTCAAGTCATCAATCAGTGCATAGGTCTGATTTTTTATTTCTTCTATATTCTTCATTCGTTTGTTATCTTGCTATTTGATATTCTCTGTTTATTATCTCACTCACATACTTGCGCACCTCACGGTCGGTCTTTACCGCTTCTTCCTTGAAATGGCGTGTGACGTAAGTAAGGATGTTCTTCTTGAAATACTCTGGAACTTCCAAGATGGATTGGTTATGGAAATACACATCGTCCACATCTTCCTTGATGGCAAGCAGAATGATGGTCATTTTCTCCTTTTCCTCCGTCCATGCGTAGTTGCGTGGCGTAACCTTGCGTTCGGTTTCTTCCTTGTCTTTCTCTTTCAGGCGTTTCTCCACGCGCACAAACTTGGTATCACCATTGTACTTGATGGCTTCCAAAGCGTCACGTTCATTCAGTTTCTTGATGCGACGCAGAATGTCATTCACGTTCTGTACCTTTTTGTGCATATTAAACTCCTCCTGTGACTCCATTTCCTTTTTACGGAACAGGCGCAGGAACTCTTCCAAGATAGAGCGATATTCTGGGTCATCGGTATCAACACACGCTTTCAGTTGCTGTCTGGCGTGTTCCACGCTCTGCTTGTATTGTTCCTGTATCTCCAACTCACCTTCGCCACGCTTTTCAAAAGAAAACTCAATGTTCTCCAATGCCATATTGAGCAGTTGCTTTGCATTGGCGTTCTCGTCGGAATTGTCTATGAAGCCCAACAGGTCAAGACGGTTCTTCGCTGCCTTTATCAAGTTGTGAATGTCGCTGATTTCCACAACCTCGTCAGCGTTAGAACCTTGCGAAGTAAGCATGTTCTGCAAACTCCGCATATCTTCAAGAGAGTTGAGGACTGTGCGGACAACATTTCTGTCATCTTCCAAATTGAGTTGGCGAGAGAAGATTTCGGGATTGCCCAGTTCATAGTTGTCAAGCACTTTCTTGGCTTCATCAACCCTTTTCTTGGCTTCATCCATTGACACCAACAAGCGATCGGTGTTCTGTATATTGTCTTTGCCAACCTCATGTTCAAGTTCTTCTTGATATTCCTTGTTTGTCTTGCTGTATTCCTCCTCAATGTTGGCGAAGTCCACCACATAGCCATACTTCATGTCCTTGTATGGGCGGTTTACACGTGTCAATGTCTGGAGCAAGTTATGCTCCTTGACCATACGGTGCAGATACAATTTCTTCAAACGTGGAGCATCAAAGCCTGTCTGGAGCATCTGAAACACAATAAGCAAGTCAATTTTGCCATCCTTGAACAGTTCTATCCACTTGGCACGAGTTTCCTTGTCGAAACTGTCGTATGTGATAAGTGCTGCACGATAGCAACCTTTCTTGCAGGGCTTTTTCTTGACTTCCATTTCGCCAGCACTGATACTTTTGTACACGATTGAACCGTCCTCGTCCGTTTCGTTGTCAAGTTCGCTTTCATCGGCATACTTTTCAAGAAATAGTCGGTACATGAGTTGTGCCTGTTCCTTGCTGTTGCACACAACCATACCGCCCAACGTGTTGTCTTCGTTCTTTTGGCGGAATGTGCGCAAGTCTTCTATGATATAATCAAGAAGCGGTTGCACATACACATGGTGGGCATACACATCGCTTTCCTTTACGCTGTGTACCTTTACACGGATGCTGTTCAAAGCCTCTTTCAACTTGATTTTATAGTTTGAGCCTATATCCTCACGTATCAGTCGGCGTGTATAACCATCAGCAATGGACGCATTATAGAAATAGGTGTGTATGTAATCACCGAAAATATCTTTAGTGTTATACTCCTTGCTGATGATTGGTGTGCCTGTTAGGGCTATCTTGACGGCATTCGTATCACTGGATATGAGATTTTTAAGGAAACTGCCGTCTGGACTGTAATTGCGGTGTGCCTCGTCTATGAAATAGATGCGCTGCACAGGTACATTGTAGGCATTTTTTGCCAAAGCCTTTGAATCGTTGGAGAACTTTTGTATGTTTACTACGGTTATCTCAGGCTTACCCTCTCTGTTCTGAGTGGTCAAACCGCTGCTTATTATACTTGCAAAAGCCCCCTTATCCTGCACGGAATTGACTTTCAGACCACGATACGAAAACTCCCTTTGGGCTTGTATCATCAAGTCCAAGCGGTCAACGATAAAGAAGAACTGCGGAACAATCCCTTTTGCTGAATAATAATCTGTCAGGTATTTCACATTATAGAATGATAAGGCAGTCTTTCCGCTACCTTGCGTGTGCCAAATGATACCTTTGTTTTTGCCAGCCTCCAAATGCCGTTCTATAGCTTTTGTGGCGAACAACTGTGGATAGCGCATGATGTGCTTTTGCAGCCCGTTAGGATAGTCAACGTATGCGATGCCATATTTCAAAAGAAAATGGAAACGATTGAAAGAAAACAGACTGTCACAAATACGCTTGGTCGGAGTATTTGCCAGACAGTTAGTCTTGTATTCACTGCTGTTCTTATATTGCGGCACATTGTTGTCACGCAAAAGGACTTCTTCCTCTTCGGGCGTTACTTGGTGAATATGCCGTGCGGTAGGGAAACTGTCCTGTCCCTCCTCACGGAAACAGTTGTATTTTGTATTCTTCTTTCCGATAGTGGCATAGAAAGCACCGATAGTTGGCGTAACCTCATTATTGTCATATTCCATATCGTTACTGAATACCATTATCTGTGTGATATTCAAGAAGCGACGGTATTGTGGATTGACAAAACGTTGTTTCATGCGGTCTGTTTCCGCTTGTATGCCTTTATGGTTATTCTCTTTCTTTACCTCTATGAAAGCCAATGGCAAACCATTTACAAAAATCGTTATGTCGGGGCGGTAGTTGTCGCTATCCTTACTGCCACAAGTCATTTCTGTGGTAACTTGGAATGTGTTATTCCTATAGAAATTGGCAGGAGAAGACAAATCTATAATCCTTTCTCCTGTATTCAACAGTATTTCATTGTAGAACTGTCTGCCCAAATCGTCATTCTGCAATGACTTTTGTATTTTGACAAGCATATCCTCTGCATCCTTTTTCTCCGCCTTAGGATTGAGGGTGCAGTAAGCATCTATAAAATAATCCGTCAAAATATTTGTTAGTGGGTCAAACTCCGTTTTAGGAGCCTCCACATATTTTGTTTTCAGTCCTTTCAAGGAAACATACTTGAACCCCATACCCATTAGGTGCATGAGTGTGGGGAACTTCACCCTGCTGTCCTCGCAGAACGCTGATTTTGCATCTTTTGCCATAGTCATACGATTTTATTTATCCACTATGAGGTCTTTCATACTGACAGAGAGAATATCGGCTATCTCGTTTAGCAATTCCAATGATGGCTGCTTGCGGTTACTGCAATAGGCATTTATGGTGCTGAAACTTTTTCCGAGTTTCTTTGCCAATTCGGTTTGGGAGACTTCTTTCTCAACCAGAACCAGTTTTATTCTGTTCAGCTTCATTTTTCAAACCTTTATTTCCTATAATAACGCAAATGTAGTACTTTTATTTCATTAAACCGCTCGTTTTATGCTATATTTAGTGATTATGCGAGTGTTTTTGTAGTAAAATCAGAACGAAATAAGGGAATAAAGAGATTTTATCCTCCTTACTCCCTTTCTTTTCTTCCCTAATTTCCAAATACTTTTTCCACTCGCTTGACGGCATCCGCTTTCATCTGCATGGCTACGGAAGCATATATCTGTGTTGTCTTAACACTTTTATGACCCAATAGTTTGCTCACAGTCAAGATGTCACATCCTGCGAGGATAGCCAACGTTCCAAAAGTGTGCCGACTTGTGTGAAATCCGAGAACCTTTGTAATGCCTGCTCGTTTAGCCATGTGCTTCAAGGCTCTATCACAGTTGCAGATTTGCGGTGTGTTGAACACAAGGCTATCTTCACTTTTATCTTCCTTGTCGGGCAACCATTCCAATGCCTTTTTGCCTAATGGTATCAGAATGGGGTGCTTGGTTTTCTGCATACGAGGCAGATAGATTGCCAATCCCGCATCAGTTTGGCGAATATCCTTCCATTTTAAGTTGGATATATCGCTATGTCTTAAACCTGTAAAGCAACAGAACATATAACATTGTTTGGTTGCAGGGCTGCCTGTTTTAACGGAAGCCAATGACATGACCTCTTCTTTTGTCAATGCAACGATATTACTCTCTGCCTTGCTGACCCTTTCCCTTATATCCAATGAAGCAAAAGGATTTGCACTTATCAGACCGTTCCTGACCGCCTTGTTCAATATGGTGTTGAGTGTGGTCTGCATTTGGTGCATGGTGGACTGTGCCAACTTCTGAGGGTAGCTTGGAGACTTTGGCGAAACATAGATGTCCCTCATATAGTTCAAGAAGCCCACATATACGTTTTTATTGAAGTCTATCAATCGTATGCCACTTTTATGACTGTATTTCATATATTGGTGCATGATGGCTATCAGCTTCCATACATTCTTGATGTAGTTCTGAGAATACGCTTGGCTGTCAACCAATCCCTTGTGATAATCAAGCAGCCATTCATAGAAAACAGGCGATGACTTTCTCAATGCCGTTTCATCTGGAGACTTTGCCTCCTTACGAATACCAAGGAGTCTTTCTGCCTTTATAGCGACCGCCTTTTTCATGGCGTTCTTGTTCTCTCGCTTTGCGTCTTCGTTTACCTCTGGAACAAGGTACAAATGCAGTGACTCATATTCCCTTTTACCATTCTCATAGCAGTCAAGGTATAGCGACTGACTGCCATTTTTTAACACTCTTGTTCTTATCTCTATACTCATTTTCAGTTACCTTTTTTATTAGTGCTAATCAAATAGATTATCAACCTTGTTGACCGCCTCCACTTTTTTCTCGTCCACTATCTTACTGTATATCTGTGTTGTAGAGACATTGCTATGCCCCAATAATTTGCTTGTTGTATAGATGTCAACTCCAAGTGTCAGCATCATCGTGGCGAAGGTGTGCCGTGAGCAGTGAAACGAGATGTGCTTTTTAATATCAGCATTTTGCATCCATTTACGAATGTCGTGACATACCGTTGGAGTGCCTGGCAAAGTGAATATCGGCTCGTTCGGGTCTTCCTTTTCATTAAGGCAGTTCAGAGCCTCTTTTGATAATGGAACATTGACGAGTTTGTTTGTCTTCTCCATGATCGTGCGGACAAACTTTGTCTTTCCGTCAGATGCGAGAAACACCTTGTTCCATGTGAGCGCACGTACATCACCCAAGCGCAATCCTGCAAAGCAAGAGAAGATAAATGCCTTTTTTACTTCCATGTTGGCGCAGTCCGCTTTCATAATGGCTTTCAACTCGTCAATGGTCAGATATTCTCTTACGCTTTCGGCTGGCTGATGCTTCTCCTTAGCATCCAACAGTTTCATTGGATTGCTTGCTATGATACCCTCACGCACTGCCTTGTTCAACGCTCCATTGAATACCGCTTGATGATGATGTGCGCAACCTTGACTGATAACAGCTGTAGCGTCTTTCTTCACTCCATGATGTGCCGTTTTCAAAAACTTCACGAAGCCACGGCAGAAATCAACATCTATTTCTGACAAACAGATATTGATGTCGCCAGTCGTGGCAAGGTACTGTTCTATCTTGTGGCGCATCTCCTTTCTGCCTTTCAATGTGGATTTGGCAAAGTTGCCGTCTGACTGCTCATATTTGCAGAGCCAAGTCAGCAGTGGCATATTCTCCTGCTTGATTTTCTCCCATTGTTTGATGCCACGGTTCTGCAACCCCAATATTCTTTCTGACTTCACCTTGTTTGCCACTTGCATAGCGTGTCTGTTCTGGTCTTTTGAAATCGGGTCTTTCTCTGGAACGAGGTAGAGCGACAGCGATTCGTATTTTCTGACACCATCTGAATAAATGTCGAGATAGAGGCTGATATTTCCATTCTTCAACTTGCGCTGACGAATGCGAACAGGCTCTTTCGGTTTTGATACTTTCTTTTGTCTTCCCATGCTGTTATATGCTTTTATTTGTTTCTATTTTATGCCCCCATTCGGGTTTCTCTGAGGTCAAAGTTATAAAGATTATTTTGTTTCGCGTAACAAACATGCAACAAAAATGCACCAAAAATAGATTTTTAACAGTCAAGGAAATAAAAGAAATCAAATCAAAGAAGTTTCTGTGTATCAATGGAATAACGTGTATTTTCTTTGATTTGTTACGACTTTGTTTTACGCCATAATATCCTCTACTTCGTCGGCTTCTATGTGCTACTGTTATTCGACATTGTACTGTGCATACAGGTAGAAAACCTGACGGCAATCACAGCAAGCGAACAGACAATGGCGGCCTACTTGCAAAACAGCTTCTTCTCCGCCGGCTACTTGATGGCGGCAAGTATCGTGGCACTGAAATGCCTAAACCTCGTGCCGGACTTGGCAGCATGGATGATACCTGAAGGCGACACGGCCTTCTCTACACGGAACTTTGGAGAAGGTGTGGCGCAGCAGGCCAAAATGACGGCTACGGGCGGTATCGGCTCGATGATGAGATAATGATAAACCTAATATTAAATATCCAAAAGATGAATGTACAACAGAAAATTGAGAAATGGTGCAGGAACGAGCGTTTCGTGCACTATGCAAATGAACGCATAAGCGAAGAACTCGTTTATGCACCTAACCACCGAATTGATCCGGAATATGAAGAACTGGACGAAGCCATTACATGGGACAACCGATATATTGTCCCTATGATGACTTACCTTACCTATCGTCTGCAACTGGTCAAATTGCAGAAAAATGCCAAGAATCGAAACCGCCGTGTCTGGTGGATATTCGTGCATGTAATCATGCGGGAAGATTACACACAGCTTTTTGACGGGAAGTTCGAAAAATTTCTGACGGAGTTGCATGATACAGTCATGACAATGTTACATGACGAATACACACGATTGTCTAACAAGAAAAAATAAAGGTATATGGTCATCAAACATTTGGAGAATAAAATCCGACTGGTGGGCATCATCTGCACTGCTTTTCTTGCAGGGTGTATCATCATCAGCGTATCAAGTATCTGGACTGCCCGGACAATGGTGACGGACGCGCAGAAAAAGGTGTATGTGCTGGACGGAAATGTACCTATACTCGTAACCCGCACGACGATGGACGAAACACTGGACGTGGAGGCCAAGAGCCACGTAGAAATGTTTCACCATTACTTTTTTACTCTCGCACCGGACGACAAATACATCCGCTATACGATGGAAAAAGCGATGTACCTGGTCGATGAGACGGGACTGGCACAGTACAATACCCTCAAGGAAAAGGGATTTTACTCCAATATATTGGGTACGAGCGCGGTGTTCTCGATATTCTGTGACAGTATCTCCTTTGACAAAAAGAATATGGAGTTCACCTACTATGGTCGGCAGCGAATCGAGCGCCGGAGTAATATCCTGATGCGCGAACTGGTTACGGCAGGGCAACTTAAACGTGTGCCGAGAACGGACAACAATCCGCATGGACTGCTCATAGTAAACTGGCGCACATTGCTGAACAAAGATATCGAGCAAAAAACAAAGAGTAACTATTAAATCACCAAAGATATGAATATCAAAGGATTCAAACGGATGTTGTTCGGCGAGAAGATGCCGGACAAAGATGACCCGCAGTACAAGGAACGCTACGAGCGAGAGGTGCAGGCCGGGCATAAATTCGCCAAGGCGACACGCATCGACCAAGCGGCGGCCAAGGTGCAGGGCTTTGCCAACGCACACCGGACGCTGTTTCTGGTCATCGTCTTTACATTCGTCATCGGAGCTTTCGTATGGAACGCCTACCGCTTGGTAACTGTGTACAGACACAGTCCGGCAAGTTGCACGGCGACGGAAATGCAGGATTCTGTGCTTCGGGAACGGCACAAGCTGTTGCAGGAAGTCGAAATAAGGGAACATAAAAACAGAGGGGACAAACCACAATAAAAGAATACTTATGAATACACGGCTTGAAAAATCAGTCCGTTCGTCAGACGAATGGTACACGCCAAAGGAGATACTGGACGCATTGGGCAAATTCGACCTTGACCCTTGCGCTCCCATCCGTCCGTTGTGGCCGACTGCCGAGGTCATGTATGACCAGAACATAGATGGGTTGTCCCAGATATGGGAAGGGCGTGTGTGGCTCAATCCTCCCTATTCGCGTCCTCTTATCGAGCTATTCGTCCGGAAATTGGCAGAACATGGCAACGGCATTGCATTATTATTCAACCGTTGCGATTCCAAAATGTTTCAGGACGTCATCTTCCCAAAAGCGACGGGAATGAAATTCCTACGCCACCGCATCCGATTCTACCGACCAGACGGAGCACGAGGTGACTCTCCCAGTCGCGGTAGCATCCTATTAGCTTTCGGAGAAGACAACGCAGAGATACTGAGAAATTGTGCCATTGAAGGCAAATATGTACAACTCAATTAAAAGATGTATAATGAAGATATTGGAGAAAATCAATTTTCGCCAGCCGAAATATATGCTTCCCGCCATCCTTTATTTCCCCCTGCTCGGCACGTCTTATTTCATCTTCGACCTGTTTCAGACAGAAACGATAGAAATACAAGACAAGGCGTTGCAGACGACGGAGTTCCTGAACCCCGAATTGCCGGGGGCACAGATCAAGGACGATGGCATAGGCAGCAAATACGAGAATATGGCAAAATCATGGGGTAAGATACAAGACTACTCCGCTGTAGATAACATAGACCGGGAAGAACCCGATAAAAACAAGGAAGAGTATGAATCGAAATACACGCAGGACGACATCGACCTGCTCACGGAAGAACAACAGGAAAAAGCTGCGGCAGCGGAAATTGCCTCTGCCAAGACACGAGAACAGGAAGCACTTGCCGAACTGGAAAAAGCACTCGCAGAGGCGAGACTGAGAGGGCAAAACGCGACTGTACCCCCGGCAGAAACGGACACGGCCAACATTGCTCCACCACAAGGAGCAGCAGCCTCCGGAACCATCAACGAAGAGAGCCGGGCTGTGAAAACGCCATCAGCGGACGAACCGCCCAGCGAGGTGGTACGCAAGGTGAAGACAACCTCGGACTACTTTAACACACTGTCGAAGAATGTCCGTGAACCGAAACTCATCCAAGCCATCATTGACGAGAACATCAAAGCGGTGGACGGCTCGCGCGTGAGGTTGCGCCTGCTTGACGATGTGGAGATTGGCGAGTGTGTGATAGCAAGAGGAACGTACCTGTACGCTACGGTAAGCGGATTCTCATCCGGGCGCGTGAAAGGTAATATCAGTAGCATCCTCGTGAATGACGAATTGGTGAAAGTGAGTCTTTCACTCTATGATACAGATGGCATGGAGGGGCTGTATGTGCCCAACAGCCAATTCCGGGAAACGAGCAAGGATGTAGCAAGCGGGGCAATGTCGGGCAATATGAACATGAGTATGGGAAGTACAACAGGAAACAGCCTTGCACAATGGGGGATGCAGGCGGTGAACAATGCCTACCAGAAAACAAGCAATGCCATTAGCAAAGCTATCAAGAAAAACAAAGTCAAGTTGAAATACGGAACTTTCGTGTATTTAGTGAACGGACAGGAAAAAAGGAATTAAAACGATGATGACATGGAAACAGATTTATCAGAATATCACAAAGGTACGGATGGGCTTTATTATGCGGACTATATAGCCCCAAATAAAGCCGAAACATTTATCGGAAAACTTGTGAGTACCGAATGGTGGCATCACAGAGGGCAGTTTGCCCTAATATGCAACTTCCGAACAGAAGACAGACGGAGGATTGCCTTATTCGCTTTTCAAAAACATACCGGTTTTTACGGACCAAGATACGGGAATGTTAATTTCAGAACAGTGGAGAAGGGCACTCTTTGGCAATGTGAAATCCAAATGACCCGGACGGGACGTTGTACTTGGGCGCGTGCCAGGCAGATAAAGAAATGAAGCGAAATAGGGAAAAGAAATCAATATAAATATTTTTAATCATGTGCCTATGAAATCTTCAAACTACTTAAAAAAATTATACGGGAATCCGACAGATGAAAAATATACACCGGGATATGGTGTATTACCCATTATCAAATATATACCTGAAGGCAAGATAGTCTGGTGTCCTTTCGATACGAAGCACAGTGAGTTTGTGCAGAAATTCAAGGATGCCGGTTTCCATGTCGTGTATTCCCATATCTATAACGGACAGGATTTTTTCAACTATGAACCGTCCCAATGGGATATACTCGTATCCAATCCTCCTTTCAGCCGGAAGGTGGAAGTCTTTGAACGCTGTCTGAAACTCGGAAAACCATTCGCCTTGCTGATGTCCAACTATTGGCTGAACAACGTAGCACCCTGCCGACTTTTCCAGAATACTGATCTGGAATTACTCATGTTCGATAAACGTATTCAGTTCGGAAAAGGGAAAAACGTACCGTTCAACAGCAGCTATTTCTGCCATAAAATACTTCCGAAACAAATCATATTCGAACAGATAGATGTTACGGACAAATCTCCAAGTTGTATGCAGGATGACATCCCAGATAAGGCAAATATCAATTCGCAAGAGAATAAAGCAATCATGAATTTTCAATTATAACTCTGTATTTCAATGAAAAGGAATTTATTTGGCATTATGCTTCTATCAGGTATTTCCATTTTACCGAAAGCTAACGCACAAACTACCTACGAAGAAATGGAACAACTGACGGTGAACGAACAGATAACAACTGTCATCACGGCATCGGAACCGGTGCGTTTCGTGGATATTTCCACTGACAAGGTGGCGGGCGATCAGCCCATTGACAACATCATTCGCCTAAAGCCCAAGGAAAGCGGACACGAGGATGGTGAAATACTCGCCATCGTCACCATTGTGACGGAACGATACCGCACACAATACGCACTGATTTATACCACAAGGATGAAAGAGGCAGTAACGGATAAGGAGATATTGC
This sequence comes from Bacteroides sp. B1-V-101, assembly GCF_023656585.1. NCBI lineage: Bacteria > Pseudomonadati > Bacteroidota > Bacteroidia > Bacteroidales > Bacteroidaceae > Bacteroides > Bacteroides sp. B1-V-101. The sequence continues at coordinate 48,822 of NZ_JAMOKH010000034.1, forward strand.
TACAAGAGCGTAATGCGTACAACAATCCGGCAGTCTCAATGTCCACTGCCGACATGACACATCATGCACGGCGCATCTGGAACTCACCTGCAAAAATCCGCAACGTAGCTACCAAAGCACACCGCATGGTGATGCGTCTGAACAATATCTACTCGGTGGGTGACTACTTCTTCATAGACTTTTCCATCGAGAACAAGACGAACATCCGTTTTGACATTGATGAGATACGGATAAAGCTGACAGACAAGAAACTCGCCAAGGCAACCAACGCACAGACTATCGAACTGACACCAGCCCTGGTTCTGGAATCGGGCAAGACATTCAGACACGGCTATCGGAATGTGATTGTCGTGAAAAAGATGACCTTTCCCAATGACAAGCTACTGACCATCGAAATGACGGAGAAACAGATTAGTGGCCGTAACATCAGTCTGAACATCGACTATGAGGATATACTGGCGGCAGATTCGTTCCATGCAGATTTATTGGAGGAGGAATGACTATGAAAAAGACAATCATCGTGATAATTACCTGCGTGTGTATCGCTGCAAGTGCAAATGCACAACAAGGTAGCGGACGCCTCTCGCTTGGCACAGGGCTACTCTACAAGAACGGCATGGATATAACGCTCGCCTACGAACACGAAATGAACTATCGCCATATGTGGGAGTTCTTCGTCAACGGCTATCTACAATGGGCAGAGTGCGCTTCGTGCGGGCATATCTGCCCGGAATCATTTTGGCGAAACTACCGCAGCTACGGTTTTGGCGTGGCCTACAAGCCGTGCATGACGCGGGGACGCAACCACTATGGCAGTCTGCGTATCGGAGCTTCAGCCGGAAGCGACATGAATAAGTTCCTCGGTGGCCTGCACTTCGGTTACGAACACAACTATGTGCTACGGGCCGGATGGACACTGTATTGGCAAGTGAAAAGCGATGTGATGATAAAAGGTGCGGACGTGCTGCGAGCAGGTGTCGTGCTGGGTGTGAAACTACCTATAAAATAGGGAAACAAAAAAGAAAGCAATATGATACGAAAGATACATTTGGTGGCAGCGGCAACGGCTGCCGTGCTTTGCGCTGCCTGTGACACGCATATAGACGTACCCGATACAGCAGTTCGTCCAGGACATATCCTCTGCGAGGATGGAACAGCCTTGCCTTACGCACAATATGAACAATCGGGGAAAAAAGCGATAGCGGTGGTCTTCGATACCGAAAAACGCGGAGATACGGAGGGGGACGGGTATGCAGTTTACCTGTGGGACATTGCTCCACAGGCATTCGCCGACAGCCTCGGCATCGCACAAGGCACATCGGCTGACATCATGGCTTATGATGGCAATGAGAATACATTCGCACTGTATGATACACAAGAAACCGCTTCGCCAATGGCAGAAGCGGTTTTCGACCTATGGCGGTACGGGCAGAGTGCCTATGTACCGTCCGTGGCAGAGATGCGGCTGCTCTACACCATGCGAAAGATAATCAACCCTGTCATCGAACAATGTGGCGGTGAGCCGTTACCACTGGATGAAAACGACTGTTGGTACTGGACATCCACAGAAGTCGAAAAGCAACAGACAGCCAAGGCATGGCTCTATTCCATGGGGAGCGGTGCAATGCAGGAAACACCTAAAGTACAGGCGCACAGAGTACGCCCCATAATTACCATAAACGAATAAAAGATAGAAAGATATGAAAGATACGGATATATTTTTCAGCATAGCATTGATGATATTGGGAATTGTCCTCATGTATAAGTCCATGAAAGGTAATTCATGCCGACAAATACTGGCAAAACTCGCAGATTCCATAGCATCGGATAAAGAAGATATTAATTTTCAAATTAAAAGGTTCGGCTACCTTTTGGACGAAATGACTGCCGATAATGAAAAAAATTCAATCTTGAAGCGTCATGCCGACAGACTGGAGGAACTTGTCACGCAATTAGACCGCACACGAAACGAGCTTGAAACAAGTAATCTGTCAATGGCGGATATTAACGGAGAGTTGAAAAGAAGTAATGCCGAACTTGTAAAGAGAGCAACCCAATTACGCAATGAGATACAGCAAGACGAGCTTGTCATCCAAAAGATGCAAGAACGCCTTGATTCTCTCAAAAGAATCAAAGTGGGGCTTGAAATAGCCCTGAATAACATTCAGGCAGAAGAAGTACACTATCTCTCGGAACCGGTATTCAGTTTGGGTATTACCCCATCCATCAAAAGCCATCTTGAATCTCATGGAATATTATATATCGGAGACCTGATTCATCTTAACGAGCAATATCTCATGGAAATCTGGGGTATCGGTCCGGTAACACTTGATAAGATAAAAACAAAACTGAACGAGAATGGTGCATGGTTCGGTATGGATGTAATCAGAGTAGGTAATCATTGGTATCGTAGAAAACAAGGACTAATAACAGACTGACTTATGGAAGAAAGTAAGGAATTGCAAGGGTTCTATAAAATATTCCGCACAGTGGTATATGTGTCCGTGCTGCTGGAGTTCTTTGAATATGCCATTGACCCTGCAATGCTCGACCACTGGGGCGGCATACTGACCGACATTCACGGACGCATCAAACAATGGATGATTTACCACGACGGCAATCTTGTGTACAGCAAAATCGCAACGGTACTGCTTATCTGCATCACTTGTGTCGGAACGCGGAACAAGAAGCATCTGGAGTTCAACGCACGCCGGCAGGTGGTGTATCCATTGACGAGTGGGTTATTGCTGCTCGTACTCTCCGTATGGCTGTTCGGCCATACGATGGAAACAAGGCTTTATACCTTACCTCTGAATATCATTCTCTATATGATTGCCTCCATTGCTGGCGTAGTACTGGTACATATCGCATTAGACAACATTTCAAAGTTCATCAAGGAGGGATTGATGAAAGACCGTTTCAACTTCGAGAATGAAAGTTTTGAACAATGTGAAGAAAAAGTCGAGAATGAATACAGCGTAAATATCCCCATGCGATACTACTATAAGGGTAAATTCCGTAAGGGGTGGATTTCTGTAAGCAACTGCTTTCGAGGAACATGGGTAGTTGGAACACCGGGATCGGGTAAGACTTTCAGTATCATAGAGCCGTTTATCCGACAGCATTCGGCCAAAGGTTTCGCCATGGTGGTGTATGACTACAAGTTTCCTACATTGGCGACCAAGCTCTACTACCATTACAAGAAGAACGAGAAACTGGGCAGAGTACCCCAAGGGTGCAAGTTCAACATGATTAATTTTGTGGATGTGGAGTACAGCCGTCGGGTGAATCCAATTCAGGCAAAGTACATCAACAATCTTGCGGCGGCCAGCGAAACGGCGGAAACATTATTGGAAAGCCTACAAAAGGGTAAGAAAGAGGGAGGCGGCGGAAGCGACCAGTTCTTCCAAACCTCGGCGGTAAACTTCCTTGCCGCTTGTATCTACTTCTTCGTGAATTATGAACGTGAACCCTACGATGCCAACGGCAAGCCTCTATATGCGGAAAGACAGCAAGATCCGCAGACCAAATTCTGGAAACCGACAGGTATCGTGCGTGACCGTGAAGGCGGCAATATCGTGGAACCGGCCTACTGGCTGGGAAAGTATTCGGACATGCCACATATTCTGTCATTCTTGAATGAAAGTTATCAGACGATTTTCGAGGTACTGGAAACTGACAATGAGGTTGCTCCGCTGCTTGGCCCATTCCAGACAGCTTTCAAAAATAAGGCAATGGAACAATTGGAGGGTATGATTGGCACGTTACGTGTTTATACCTCGCGTCTGGCAACCAAAGAGAGCTACTGGATATTCCACCGGGATGGCGATGACTTCGACCTGAAGGTGAGTGACCCGAAGAATCCGAGTTACCTGCTGATTGCAAATGACCCGGAAATGGAATCCATCATCGGTGCATTGAACGCTCTTATCCTAAACCGTCTCGTTACCCGTGTGAATACCGGGCAGGGGAAAAATATTCCTGTGAGTATTATAGTGGACGAGTTACCGACACTTTACTTTCACAAAATAGACCGTCTGATAGGTACGGCGCGAAGCAATAAGGTGAGTGTAACGCTCGGCTTTCAGGAACTACCGCAACTGGAAGCCGATTATGGTAAGGTAGGTATGCAAAAGATCATTACGACGGTAGGTAATGTGGTAAGCGGCTCGGCACGTGCCAAAGAAACGCTGGAATGGTTGTCCAACGACATCTTCGGCAAGGTGGTCCAAGTCAAAAAAGGCGTGACTATTGACCGGGACAAAACAAGTATCAATCTCAATGAGAATATGGATAACCTTGTGCCTGCCTCGAAAATCTCGGATATGGCAACCGGATGGATATGCGGTCAGACGGCACGGGACTTTGTGAAGACGAAAACAGGTATGGGCGGTTCAATGAATATTCAAGAATCGGAAGAGTTCAAGACTACAAAGTTCTTCTGCAAAACAGATTTTGATATGGCAGAAATCAAGAAAGAAGAAGCGGCGTATGTGCCGCTGCCGAAGTTCTACACTTTCAAGTCGAGAGAGGAACGGGAGCGCATCCTATATAAAAACTTCGTACAAGTGGGGCAAGATGTGAAAGAGATGATAAAAGACGTTCAGAATAAGCGCAACGCGAAATAAAAATCCGGCTGTCTGACATATAATGTAAATAAAAACAACAAAAACCGTCAGTACAATCGTACTGGCGGTTTACTACTAACTAATCTCTTCTTCTGGTTTATCAGGAGAGTTACCTGCTTAATAATTGGGTGAGTTGCTGATGGCAATTTTTTCGTATTCCTCTTTGTCAGTACCGCATTCAATTGCCCTGTCAATGACATCCCCTAACTCGTTGTAACAAACTTCTTCATTGACACACTCTGCATCTTTGCCTTTCAACAGATATACCTCATAATAGTCCGACCCATTAAGTGCAATAATGACGTATCCGGTGTGTAACAGTCCGTTTACTTTGATACGAAGTGCAGGCAGGCCTTTGAAGATGGTGGCTGCAAACTCTGCGATATCCCATGACATGAGGACGGGCATAGGGGTAAGTCCTATCAACTGCTCTTGAATGGTCTGTGCTATTTGTATTACATACTCTTTTTCCATAACTATGCTATTTTTAAGATGATTATTGTTTTTTTATTCGAACCATTCCGGGTTGTCCTTTTTCAGTTCGGCAACCAATTCTACGTCTGTCAGTCGCAGGTTTGCCATGTCGGTAAAGAAGAAAACCTCGTCATAGATTCTTTCGGCTTCCTTGCTTGCGAAGCCTTCGTTTTCATCGTTGAAACTACCGGGCTGAAGGGCATCAAGCAAGGTAATCGAGCCGATAAGGAGTTCTTCACCCTCGTTGGATTCCACCACACGGCAAGGATAGTTATTGCCGCCAAATTGTACTTCTTGTGTTTTCATACGCTTGTTATTTTAATGGGATATGCTTTCCATTTGTCTTGAGGTATTCCATAAGACACTTTGCTTCTTCATGTGATGCACGATTGCGGTCATCATAGCGACGTGTCTCATCCGCCATCACAATGATGCACTCCTTAAACAATCTATAGAGGCTCTGTTGCAGTGTGGGGTGCATATCAGGTATAGCGGCTGCAAAACGCTTGGGATTGAAACTAAAACTATTCACTGCCATTTCCCATTCTTTGGCAAGTTTGTACTCTTTGCTTTCTTTGATGTTGTCCATTGTCATGAAATTTTAATGATTTATTTTTCTTCCCTCTGTTCGGTTCTATATTCTGTCTGAACCGCTTGGGATTTACAGATGCTTTACAGGACTGACGAACAAGCTATTTCCAACGCTTTTTTGGGAAAATTACTCTTTCACAGAAAGGAAGAATTTTATAAAAATGCACTTCAAAGCGATGGAATCAAGCGCGGCAGTCCACCTTCGCGTCTGGAAAACCAACCGGCGAGGACAGGAAGGAACCGGAGAAGGAATAAGATGGAAAAGATAAAAAGGAGGAAACTGATAGGTATAAATGGAGACGGGTGGCGGCGGGGTATCGGGAGGTAGCTATAAATGGGATAGAAAAGGCATAATCGCGCGGATGGCGGGTTTGCCCGGCAGACGCGCCCGACAACGGTTTGGAGCAGTTGTCCGTGAACATCTTCACCTTAATTGTAATCTAATTACAAATTAGGAACGAATAGAGGACAGATTACTCTACCCTCTATTCGTTGGTTCTGATTATGGTTAAGCTGCAATATTTTCCTCTTGTGGCTGTTCTTCGGTCTGCATCCCTACTTCGGATTGCTGTTTGTCAGATTGCTCAGCTTCCTGCTTTGCTTGTTCCTGCACCAAAAGAACGGCTTTTTTCTCTTCGATACGTTGGTGACGCTTCTCATACACTTCATTATGTCCGTTCTTGATGTCTGCCAACAGGTCGGGCATATGTTTTTGTGCGAAGTCAAGCAAGAGGGATGCAATGGCATTGTTGCCGTATGCGTTCTTGAAATTAGCAATTAGAAAATCCCTGCGAATAATCGCTTTCTGCTTGCTCGTGAGGTTGGCAATGATGTTTATCTTTTCTTCATCTGTAAGGTAGGAATAAGGCTTTTTTTCCTCGATACCTACCGCTTCGAAATGCTCTTTGCGGAGGGATGATAGCAAGAAGAAATAAATCATCTTGTCCTCGTCTTGCCCAAACTTGCAATCGGACATATCAACCTCCAAAATCTGTTTTTTTGTGTCCTCTACAGTCTTTTCAAGGGCAATTTCCTTGTTGCGTTTGTCTTGCTTTTCCAACTTCTCTACCGGTGAAAGCGTCTGCTCCTGTTTTGTGTCATTGGTAGTACAGGTAACTTTCGGAACATAACAAAGTACGATGTCCTTGCTCTCAATACGGAAATAAAGGATGATTTCACCTGCTTCACTTCGGGTACGGATTTCTTCGCATTCTTCCGTGTAATCGTTCAAATCCTGTTCGAACTCGCTCTGTGCCTGTTCGTATTCTTCGGTGGTGTCGTACTCATCTTTTCGGGGTGCTTCGGGCTGTTCGGGATATGCCTTTGCATAATAGTTAAGGCTTTCCACTTCGTAACCCATGGCGGTAAGACGTTCTACTACGGCTTCATTGCTGTTGAAACTTTCATAGCAGAGGGATACCTCAGGGCGTTCTTCCATAAGGCGCACGGCTTTCTCCGTGAGATATGCCGCATTCATTTCAGCAAGGCAAGTACGATTGGCGCAATTTCCGCAACCACCCTCGCAAAATAACATCATATTATTTGTATTGTGAGGACACGACAGACAGAGGGTCTTGTCAAATGCGTATCGCTCCAAGTCGGTGGTATATTGCCGTTCGATGTTCCGTGCAACATCAGAGGCTTTCATTCCTCGCCAACTATTGTACTGCACCCCCTCTTTAAGATGCTTGTTGTACACCTCTTTCTGAATATCTTCCCCATAACGGCAAATTTCGCTCGCTACGCTGATTGTGATTTCGTCCTGTTCCAAAAGCTGTGCGATTTCGGGCATTAAGGAAACGAATTTAAGGCGTGTGCGGATATAGCTTTCGTTTTTACCGAACTGCACCGCCAAAGACTGCACATCGTGGCGACCACTATCAATGAGCTTTTGGTAGGCATTTGCTTCCTCTATCGGGGTAACATCCTTGCGCTGGAGGTTTTCAGTTACCGCCATTTCTTCGGCAACTTCGTCTGAAATTTCCATAACGACAGCCGGAATGTCCTCCAATCCTGCCATGAGGGAGGCACGATATCGGCGTTCTCCAAAAACAATCTCAAAGCGGTTGTCTTCTATTGGGCGTACTCCAATAGGCTGTAACACACCCTGCTGACGAATACTCTCGGAAAGTTCTGCAAGGCTCGCTTCGTCAAAATTCTTACGTGGGTTGTAATTGCTCGGCTGCACGTTTGCCAATGCTACCATTGTGATGTTTTTCTCTACTGATTGAATTGCTGTTGCTTCCATAATCATAAAAATTTAATTGGTTTTAATATTTAATTTCTTATTTTCCCTTTGTTCGGTTCTCTTTTCTGCCTGAACCGCTTGGGATTTACAGATGCTTTACAAGGACTGACGAATAAGCGATTTCCGACGCTTTTTCCGGAAAATTACTCTTTCGCAGAAAGGAAGAATTTTATAGGAAATGCACTTCAAAGCGACGGAATCAAGCGCGGCAGTCCACCTTTGCGTCTGGAAAACCAACCGGCGATGGCAGAAATGGACCGGATGAGTGGCATTAAAAGAATATAGAAAAGGAAGAATACGCTGAAAGGCGGATGGTAAAACGGATGGAACTATAAAGGGATGATTAACGATACAACGGGACAAGCGGAAGGACGTAAGACCAGACGGTGTAAAACAGGAATGGAACTTACCAGATAAAAATCCTTTGAGCCATTTCGCTAAATAAATCTGTATCAATTGCCTGTTTTACCAGAAATTTGCATTATTTTTGCAGTAACGAAACAGCCGTTTCGGAAACAGCCGTTTCGGAAACAGCAATAAAAAAGGATAAGGATATGAGATTTTTTGACAGGACAGAAGAAATAGCCTTTCTTCGCAAGATTCGCGAAATGGCCAAAAACAATGCTCAGTTTACAGTGGTAACGGGACGTCGCCGTATCGGTAAGACATCACTTGTGTGGAAAGCATACGAGGACGAACCGATTCTCTATTTCTTTGTTGCCCGGAAAGCCGAAGGCGATTTGTGTGAGGACTACCGGCTTGAAATAGAGAACAAGTTGGGGGTCCCAACCATGGGGCGGGCCGAACACTTTACCGATGTGTTTGAGTACCTGATGAAACTTTCGGCAGAACGTCCCATCACACTCTTTATCGACGAGTTCCAGGAGTTTTTCCGTGTGAACAAATCGGTGTTCAGCGATATGCAGCGCATCTGGGATCTATACAGCCCGAAGTCCCGTATTAACCTGATTGTCTGTGGTTCGATTTATTCCATGATGACAAAGATATTCAAGGATAAGAAAGAGCCGTTGTATAACCGGCAGTCGCGCTTTATGACTGTGCGTCCGTTTACCCCAACTGTTCTGAAAGATATTCTTTCGGAATACAACCCCGGCTACACGGCGGAAGATCTGCTGGCCTTGTACGCTTTCACGGGCGGTGTGGCGAAGTATGTACAACTACTCGTGGATGCAGGAGCAACAACCAAAACGACTATGCTCGACCAGATTATAAAGGCCGACTCCATATTTTTGGGCGAGGGTAAAGCGATTCTTATCGAAGAGTTCGGCAAGGATTACGGAATCTATTTCTCCATACTATCGGCCATTGCACGAGGAAAAACATCCCGTTCGGAAATTGAAAACGTGGTAGGCAAGGAAATCGGCGGTTATCTTACCAAGCTGGAAAAAGAATACGAAATCATATCGAAGAAGCAACCGCTGTTCGAGAAGAGTTCCGCCAAGAATGTCCGGTATGTCATCGAGGATAATTTTTTCACGTTCTGGTTCCGCTTCATCTACAAGTACAGCTATATGCTGGAGATAGAGAACTATGGAAGTGTGAAGATGATTATAGGTCGGGATTATGAAACTTTCAGCGGTCTGATGCTTGAACGTTACTTTAAGCGTGTACTGATAGAACGGCAAGTCTATACGCGTATCGGAGGCTGGTGGGACCGCAAGGGTGAGAACGAAATAGACATAGTAGCTGAAAACGAACTGGACGATACGGCGACATTTTTCGAAGTCAAACGCAAGGCCGAAAATATCGACATGGAAAAACTGGAAGCGAAAGCAGCCGCTTTCATGCGTGCAACGGGAGAGTTCAAAGGTTATTCCCTGTCATACAAAGGGTTGTCAATGACTGATATGTAGCAATACATATCGGCATAACGTACTAACAGAAGTCACAGATTTAAAAGAACGGGAAGCGAGGAACATACCCTCACTTACCGTTTTTTTCCAAATACTCCTTCATCGCCTCATTTACAATGTCTCTCAATGACATATTCTTCTCAATAGCAAGGAATTTCATACGCGTATGAACACTCTTGTCGATAACGAAATTGCAATGTACCGCAGGCTCTTTTTCAGTTTTAAGTGGTGTGGCTTCCTTCTTTTGCGGAGATTTCTTCGTGGATGACAGCAATCCGTCCAGTCCGCTTTTCATACTGTCTTTCAATAAATCACTCTTGCCCATATTGTCTTATTTTAATTTCAAAACCTCTTGTGCCAAAGCCATATAATCTTTGGCTCCATTGCAGTTCTTATTGTACTCAAAGACGTTCTTTCCCTTTATAGGAGCTTCGGCCAGTGCCACATTGTCCCGTACAATCGTTTTGAACACTTTGTCACAGAAAGAGTCATTGATAATTTCAGCTACGCTCTTGTTGAGTGTCTTGCGCTTGTCAAACTGGGTAATAACAATGCCACCAATACTCAGGTTCGGGTTCAGGCGTTCCTTGACAATCTCAATTACGCTTGTAATCTTCGCCATTCCGCGCATGGCGAGGAATTGTGCCTGCACCGGAATAATCAGAAAGTCCGCTGTGGTAAGGGCATTGAGTGTCAGCAAGCCCAGTGAAGGTGGACAATTAATCAGGATGTAGTCAAACTTCCGACTGTCAAGCAACTTCGTAATCAGACCTTTCAGTATCAACTCACGTCCCGGCTCGTTTATCAGTTCGGATTCTGCCGCCGACAGGTCGAGACAGGACGGCACAACAGCAAGTCCGTTCTCCAGTTCGATAACCGGTAAGGGATATTCGCCTCTCATTGCCCCATACACCGTTTGTTCTTCCTCAATGGAGAGACCACACGATTCTGTAAGATTTGCCTGCCCGTCCATGTCGATAGCCAGTACACGCTTTTTCTTCTGTCGCAAAGCAGCGGCAAGATTGATGGTGGTAGTTGTCTTGCCAACCCCACCCTTATGATTCAAAACAGCTATAATTTTTGTCATAATTTGATGTCTTTATATGCGATACAAAGATAATACTATTCTTAGTAAATACTATAATTAGTATATACTATTTTACTAAAAAGAGTATTTTAGTATTTACTACTATACTAAAATACTAATAAACTAAATGTAGTAAATACTACTTTCAGTAATAGGTAACTCACAAACTTCCTACTTTACTATAATTAGTAAATACTACATTTAGTATTTGTTGTTGTTCAATACTATATGCACATCATCAGAATGGCAAGTCTTCCTTGTCCTCTTGCGGCATAGCTACCGGTGGTACAGGTACATTACTTGCGGCATCTGTCGGACTCTCTGCTTCTGAAGTTGTACCCTCACGCTTTCCGGTATTGATGAACTCCAATGCGTCTGCCGTAATGGATAGTTGAATCTGACAGTTTTCATCCTTATCCTTCCACAGTGAAGCCGACAGTGTCCCCTCAATGAGCAGTAACCGTCCTTTGGTAAGATATTCGGATAGTCGAATATGGTTCTCTTTCTTACTCCGTACCCTTACCCAAGTAGTGATGCTGTTTCCATGTGAATAGTCATCTACCGCAATATCAAATGCAATGAATGAACCGTGTGCTCCAGTAATAACCTGGCAATCCTTGCCAATGCGACCAATTGTGTGAACGTATAACATAATAAATTCTTTTTGTGGCAGGTGGTTAATCCTACCGTTACCTTAGTTTATAAATATTCTTTATTTCCCTCTGTTCGGCCTGTTTGCGACCTCCGGGATGATTTTTTCTGCATCCAAAGGCGGCAGGAACAATCTGGCAAGGCTGAAGAGGAAAAATACGCTCACCAGCGGAGAGGAAGATTTTTGCGCTTCACTTGCGGCTGAATGCCGGCATTGACACGACTGGGACTGGCGATTACCTTTGCGGAAAAATTCAATCCACGGCAGGTTGCACGGCAGCAGAAAAGCGATAAATAGAAGTATATAAAAAAGGAATAGAAAACGCTAAAGCAGGGAATAATAAAACAGGAGAACGGACATGCAGGACTAAGATCCAAAGACTACCTTGAAACTGTGAATAGTTATATCATTATCCGCAATTTCAAGTCTGTTCGTGTACCCTTTGAAAAATAACTTGACGCACTTTATGTAACGCGCTACACAAAGCGTGTCAGATTTTTCTTGTAGCAGGCTATCAGTCCTTATACAGAGGGATATAGAAAAAAAATTATAAAAGTAACCGACAATAGCTAACGTCAAATACCCCTTGCTCCAATGACCAGATTAGACTATTAAGTCCATAATCACTTATATGTTCATGGATACACACGGCGGCCATACAGATAATGACCGCTATTAATACAAAGTATCCGAATAGGGATTTACAATAGAGTTTTGCGAATATTTTATGGTATTCTCTACTTATCAATATGATATGTACTATAAATAAAATTTTTAGCTTTCCTTTGAAAGTTCTCGTGAATTTCTATAGCTATTTGAAAGTAACATTTTTAAGTCATTTTTATTGATGCCCATGTATTTACATATTTTAAACTCACTTATGCCGTCAGATAACATTTCTTGAGCTGCTTTTCTATTCCTTTCATACGCTTCCAGTTTGTCAAAAATGGTATCTGTTAGATAATCTATCCATTCGAAAAAGACCTTTTCCCCTTTTTGAGTACTAAAATCTATTGTACAGGTTTTCGCACACCTCCTATGAAGTATCAGATAATAAATTCCTCCAATCAGATTCGCCATAATAGCTTTAATATTGATTTTCGCCGGTTTAAACAGATTGTCATAAAACGCAATCAAATTTAGATTCATAATATCCCGTGTTTCTGCTGTTCTCTTTGTCGTTTCATTGATAACCGACATTTCATAAAGTAACAACTTTTGCATTACAGTGTTATCAGACAAGTTCCTATAAAGGGTCTTGAATGTTTCCGCAAAAAACTTTTTAGGTCCCAATATGTTCAGGCTGGAAACGTCAATAGTATCATTGATCCAGAAATCATACTGCTTGGCAAGCCTGTCGTAAAGGTTTTCCATTGAGGCGTATCTTCTATAAAACACATTAGCTTCTATGTTTGCAGCTTTCATCAATGCACTCAAATTGGCATTACCAAAACCATATTCAGCTACAAGCTTTTCAAGTTCGGATATTACCTCCTTGTCTATTTGTTCATTTGTCCTCCTATTTCGAGCTTTCTTTTCTTTCTGTTTCACTATTATATAGTATGTTATAAAAATAAATCTGCAAAAATCAGTAAAAGGAAATATTTTTATTTTAGCCTTCGATAAACTTCTTCTTTTCTGAATTGACGATAATATCCCAAGGTCGGCTGTAAGTATTTATACAGCTATTCCATTCTCTTTCATTTGTTTTGATATAGAGCAATTGGGTCTGTTGCAAATATACATTTTTATGCTTTACAAACAATAGACAGAATATAAAAACTACGTTGCCAATAAATTTGCATTTCAGAAAGCGATGTATTAATTGCTTATTTATTGCTATATTATGGGAAAAATATCCAATTTGAAAAAAGAGCACTTTCTACACGAAGAAAACTTGCTGCACATCTACATCAAATCCCTGATAGTTTCCGATTGCGATAAGAGAAGTCAATTTGAATGAGACCCTAATGATTTCATATAAAGAAAACTTCATGTTAAATTATTCATGTGAGAATTATAAGAATAAAGAAGCATTATATCAACTAATATAACTAATATGGTAGTCAACAAGAAAAGACATCAGTCTAAAGTCATGTTTTTTATGATTGGACTGGCTCTCATTGGTTCACAATAATAAGGACGGTCAACCTATTACACTACCACAATATCAATTCCTGCTTTTATTACACTTTCAATATCACCTTCAAATGTAGCAAATCCACCTTGCACAACAGAATTTCATTGTGATGTTAGTACATTTGGGATAATATCAGAACTTTGGTGTGATGCTTGAACCTCCAGAGATTAATGCTTAAAACAACCTACAATTATAAAAAAACCAATCCATGTTATCAAACAATAACAAACATAGAATAAACGTCCAAGAATTAAACGAATGTTTGACTTGGACTCATAAATCAATTTAAGGTTTGATAATTTAGGAGGTTTATAATACCTGACATATATGTATATAATAAATGGGAGCAGAATTAATATCGCCCATACCCAAGAGATCAATTCCCACTTCGTAGTTATAGGTATATACTTTAGAATTTTAAAATGAGTATAGTATTCTACTATATATACTGATAATATCTCCGCTGGAAAGCATGATGAAAGAGGTGTCGGACGACAAACAATTGGGACGCTTGACGTTGATGCATCGCAATGCGCTTCGGCTGTTGAATCTCGTGAACCAATTGCTCGATTTTCGCAAGAGTGAAGTGGCGGGGCTGCATCTCACTCCTGCCGAAGGGGATATAGTGGCTTTCGTAAGGCATATTTGCGCATCTTTCCTGATGCTTTCTGAGAAGAAGAATATACATCTGACCTTTTATTCGGCTGTGGAGTCTTTGAACATGTTGTTTGATGAAGATAAAATGGGCAAGGTGGTGATGAACCTGCTGTCCAATGCCTTCAAGTTCACGCCCGAAGGAGGCCGGGTGGATGTTTCGATGGAAGTGTTGAAGGGTGAACCCGATAAGTTACTGTTGAAAGTATCGGATACGGGAACCGGAATAAAGGATGAAGATAAAGAGCACATCTTCGAGCGCTTCTATCAGGTCGACCATCCTGATCCGAACCTTCAGTCTACGGGCAGTGGTATAGGCTTGAGCCTGGTGCACGATTTTGTGACACTGCATGAAGGTACGGTGCAGGTATTGGATAATGTGGGTGCCGGAAGCGTATTTCTTGTGACCATCCCTATCAAGCAGGTCGGTCGGGAAGGGGCTGTTTCTGAATCCGGCAGAAAGAAAGAGGCGGAGAAAGTCTTTGTTGAGTCGGAAATAGAGCAAGCCTTGGACGAAGAAAACGAAGCATTGTCCGATGATATGGACGATACGACCGATGGCGGAGACAAAGAACAGCCTTTGGTGCTGGTTGTGGATGACAGCGATGACTTGGTGGCCTTCATGAAGGATAGTCTGAGCCTCTATTTCCGCATACAGACCGCTTCGAACGGAAGGGAGGCATGGCGGCTGATACCGGATTTGCAGCCGGATATCATTGTAAGTGACGTGATGATGCCCGAAATGGATGGCAATGAGCTGTGCCGTTGGGTGAAAACCGACAAACGCACCGAGAATATTCCGGTCATATTGCTCACTGCCAAGCAAGCGGTAGAAGATAAAGTGGAAAGCCTGACTATCGGGGCGGACGATTATGTGACGAAACCTTTCAATGTGGAGGTACTGATACTGCGCATGCGTAAACTGATTGACTTGTACGGTAAGCGCAGACAGCGTTTACGGATTGAACCTGAACCGAGCCGGATAGTTATCACCTCGTTGGACGAACAGTTGGTGGCGGATGCCATCAAGTATGTGGAAGCCAACATCGGCCGCAGCGACTTGTCTGTCGAAGAGTTGAGCCGTGAACTGGGGATGAGCAGGGTGCATCTTTATAAAAAGCTTTCGCAGATCACGGGCAAGACACCTATCGAGTTCATTCGCATCATCCGCCTGAAGAGAGCAGCGCAACTGCTTCGTGAAAGTCAGCGGAATGTATCGGAGATTGCCTATCAGCTCGGCTTCAATAATCCTAAATATTTCAGCAAGTACTTCAGGGACGAGTTCGGCGTTTTGCCCTCTGTCTATCAGGAGAGAGAGGGTAAATAACCGGAATTCGATATAAGGTTCCGGATATGGGTTTCATCCGTACAAGAAAGAGTTTTCATCAGCGGATAAAACCTCTCTTTGCCTTGTCTGAAACAGGAAGAGATTAGGAGAAGAGTTCTATCTTAGCGCTTGCGATGTATATCGCAGGCGCTAAGATATATATCGCAAGGCGCAAGATATACATCGCAAGCGCTAAGATAGAGTTTTCTCCCGTTGGCGGCGAATGTTTTCAGGCAGGTCTCATCATCTTTCGGACGGCATCTCGTTCACTTCTTTTCTTAATATCGGGTCAAATAACAACAGATACCCATTCCGGAAACATTTTATCTTTAAAGGCATCAAAAGATACCTTTTGTCTCAACATCCGGGAGGTGTGTTCCGGAAGAGGCTTCTTATCTTTGCACCGGAAGAAAAATCACTTTAAAGAACAGTAACGTATGAATTTGAAAAACACTTCAGTTTATTTGCTTGCCGCATGGATGCTTGCCGCATGTGCCGGAAGCGGACTTCAAAAGACGGAAAACGGCGTGATTATAGAAGTAAGCCGACAACGGCCTGCGGATGTGCGTAAGGTAAGGTTGGAGGTGATGGGCGAGAAGCTCATCCGCGTATCGGCCACTCCGGAGAAAGAGTTCTCGAAGGAACCAAGTCTCATACTGATTCCCCGGCAGCATAAAACAGCGTTTAAGGTGGAGGAGCAGGCGGATGAAGTCTGTGTGAAGACCTCCGAATTATGTGCCATCGTTTCAAAGAAAACCGGCGAAGTGCGTTTTACCGATGCTGCCGGAAACCTGATTCTGGCGGAAGACAGCAACGGAAGAACCTTTGCCCCGATCGAAGTGGAAGGTACCAAAGGATATACCGTTCGGCAAGTGTTCCAATCGGCAGGCGATGATGAGGCCTACTATGGCCTGGGGCAGCATCAGGCGGATGAATTCAACTACAAGGGGAAAAATGAGGAGCTGTTTCAATACAACACCAAAGTTTCCGTTCCGTTTATTGTTTCCAATAAGAATTACGGTGTGCTTTGGGATAGTTATTCCCTTTGTCGTTTCGGCGACCCGCGCGACTACTCGCAGTTGGGCGGTGTATTCAAGCTGTATGACAAGGATGGCAAGGAAGGTGCCTTGACGGGTACATACGTTCCGGCCGATAAGCGCGTGGAGACCATCGTGCGCCGTGAGGATTCTCTCTATTTCGAACACCTGGATCGTGCCGCCCGTTTGAAGAAAGTGATAAACCTGCCGGACGGATTCCCGTTTATGGGAGCGGGCGTGACGTATGAAGGCGAGATAGAACCATCGGAAACCGGCTTATTCCGCTTCATCCTCTATTATGCCGGCTATACCAAAGTATATATCAATAATGAGTTGGCAGTGCCCGAACGTTGGCGCACGGCCTGGAATCCCAACAGCTATAAGTTTGCGGTGAATCTGGAAGCAGGCAAGCGTGTTCCTTTAAAGATTGAGTGGAAACCCGACGGGCAAGTCTCTTACTGCGGATTGAGAGTGCTCAGCCCGGTGGCCGATGAAGAGCAGAACAAACTCTCCTGGTGGGGCGAAATGCAGAACGAGATAAACTATTACTTCGTATATGGCGACAATATGGACGAGGTGGTCAGCGGCTATCGTACACTGACCGGCAAGAGCCCGATTATGCCGAAGTGGGCAATGGGTTATTGGCAGAGTCGTGAAAAGTACAACACGAAGGAGGAGGTGCTCTCTACCTTGAAGGAATTCCGCAAACGTCGGATTCCCATCGACAACATCGTCATCGACTGGTTGCACTGGAAGCAGGATGCGTGGGGAAGCCATGAATTCGACCCTGAACGTTTTCCCGACCCCAAGGGGATGGTGCACTCTATCCATTCCATGAACGGCCGTGTAATGATTTCCGTGTGGCCCAAGTTCTATGTGACGACTGAGCATTATAAGGAATTCGACGAGAAAGGTTGGATGTATCGGCAGGCCGTAAAAGACAGTATCAGAGACTGGGTAGGTCCGGGCTATCTGGGTTCTTTCTACGATGCTTACGATGCCGATGCGCGTAAGCTCTTCTGGAAACAGATACAAGACCATTACTATCCTCTCGGAATCGATGCATGGTGGATGGATGCCAGCGAACCGAATGTGCGCGACTGCACGGATATTCAGTATCGTAAAGACCTTTCCGGCCCTACGGCTCTGGGACCTTCGGCCAAGTTCTTCAACACGTATGCCTTGATGAATGCCGAAGCTATCTATGACGGCCAACGCGGCATCGAGCCGGACAAGCGTGTCTTTCTGCTGACTCGTTCGGGCTTTGCCGGGCTGCAACGCTACTCCACCGCCACTTGGAGCGGTGACATTGCCACCCGTTGGGAAGACATGAAGGCGCAAATCTCTGCCGGACTGAACTTTGCCGTCAGTGGAATTCCTTACTGGACGATGGATATCGGTGGATTCTGCGTAGAGAATCGTTACGTGGCAGGCCAGCAGGAACTCAACCGGACGGGACGCGAGAATGCGGACTATAAAGAGTGGAGAGAATTGAATGCCCGTTGGTATCAGTTCGGTGCTTTCTGTCCTTTGTTCCGTGCGCATGGACAGTACCCGTTTCGCGAAGTATGGAACATTGCTCCCGAAGGGCATCCATGCTATAATTCCATCGTTTATTATACCAAACTGCGCTATAACATGATGCCGTATATCTATTCATTGGCAGGCATGACCCATTTCAACGATTATACCATCATGCGCCCGTTGGTGATGGACTTCACGGCAGATGCAAGCGTCAACGATGTAGGCGACCAGTTCATGTTCGGCCCGGCACTGATGGTTGCTCCGGTTTATGAATACGGTGCACGCACGCGCGAGATGTATTTCCCCGCCGGTTGCGGATGGTATGACTTCTACACCGGAACCTACGTGGAAGGTGGCCGGAAGCTGACAGTGGCTGCCCCTTATGAGCGCATTCCGCTCTATGTACGTGCAGGAGCCATCATCCCCTTTGGCCCCGACATGCAATACAGCGACGAGAAGCAGGCAGAGGAAATCACGCTCTTTGTTTATGCAGGGCAAGACGGGGCATTTACCCTCTACGAAGACGAAGGGGTGAATTATAACTATGAGAAAGGAAAATATGCTGCCATCCCATTAGTTTACAACGATGCAGAGGGAACTTTGACCATCGGCGATCGCACGGGCGAATATTCCGGTATGTTGGAAGAACGTATCTTCAATGTGGTGAAAGTGGGCAAAGATAAAGTGCAAGCCTTTGACTTGAAGGCGAAAGGTGCAGTGGTGAAATACAACGGAAAAGCACAGCGTGTGAAACTCTAATAACGTCTATTCGTGATGAAGAAACTATTGTTGCTTTCAATCGGACAGTCCGGAAGCATACGACTGACGGCTGCGGCCGATGGACTGAAACAAGGAGCGGCGGTTGTGAAAGTAAACTAACGTACTTCGGTCGGAGAAAAGTATTTGTTTCGGTGGTTTGTTTCATTATCTTTTCCTTGTTGAGAATTAATACCGTATGCTTGTCCGGAGGTATCCCCTGCAAGAGATACCTGTAGGCAGGCTTAGGTAGAGATATATCTCTATCGTGCTGGAAATATATCTCCACCGTGCTGCATCTATACTTCCAGCCGGGGTCATCTATATAGCCGGTTGTGACAGGACGGTTACTACTCTTTGAAGTAAATATTTTTCTTCTTCCTGCAAGACTTCGGGAATTGGAAGTGTGTGGTGTATTTTTCATGTGGCCTTTTCTTGCAGGTTTAATCTTTTTTACTATGTTTGCAGATGGTTACTTTAATAGCTATGGCCTATGCAGACATTATTTACCGGTGATCCGTCTACTACGGTGCAGTATTTTCCCTGTCTTTCCATTAAGGTACATTGTTGCAGGTATTGGTGGTTGAAGAATTGGGAATACAGTACGCTTTCGTTTCCTTTCTGGCGGATTTACCAC
>NZ_JAMOKH010000035.1:0-68086 GCF_023656585.1 Bacteroides sp. B1-V-101
CGCTGTTGACGAGACAGGATTTCAATGAATTCTTCTTTACTCATTTTTTGCATAGTCTTTTTTCTGGCAAAGATCGAGACTTAAAGATACAAAGACAACGGGTACTTTATCGGGGGCTTACAACCTTTGTGTGATAGGTAGTGTAAATTGTATAGAATCTTTTCGATACAACAGAATTTATAATCGAGTAGCCCGCCATAAATGAAGACTGTTTATGGCGAGCTACTTTTTAGATAAAGAAACGGTAATCGTATGTTACACCATTATATTGTCTTAACAAGTTTCCCACCTGTGCCAATGTATTAGAAGTGTCAATTGTGGCAGGTAACTTTGTATATAGATTAAACGAGTTCCAATTCATCTTTGTAAATCCTAGAATTTCTTTAGCAATAGTTCCCAAATGTCCATGTCCATAGTATTTGGTAATTTTTAAAGGAGCAGGAATACAACGCCCTCCTTGGTAGTATCTACGATTTGACTGTATCGAGGGAACTACTCCATGTGTCCACAACAAAGCATTTCTCGATGATAGTTTAATACACGTTCCTCTATCAACAGGATATCCATCTTCAAGAAATTGACCATACATAATCTTCTCTGCAATAAACTTTAAATCATATTCTTGAGTGATTGTGATCAAATCAATTTCTGATATTCCTGCTTGCTTTAATGCGTTTGTTATACCTTCAATCTCATCATTCTTAAAAGGGGTTCGTTTATGAATTACAACTCTTTGAGGTAACTTTTCCATAGCGTCTTGAAAAAGAGCCAGTATATCCATTCCAAATTTATAAGCTTCTTCAAAATTTAAATAAGGATTTTTCTTTTTGTCAAATTGAGGATGTTCAACTTTTGACAGTTTATATCTTAATCCCTGTCCTTGCGCATTGTATATATGGCTACAGCCTAAAACAACTTCAGCTTTACCTGAATATTGCTTTTTTATGCTATATCCAATTCCTGCATATGCTGTATTTTGATCTAAGTCTGCAAGAGTCCAGGGAGTTCTTAAAGCTTTCACAAATAAAGCTAAAGAGAGCCACCATGAAATTTCACATACCATCTTGTCATATAAAGTCTTTTCTTCTATAAATTGGGTTGTGAATCTATGTTGGGCGGCAAACGCTTTAATGTAGTTATGCAAATCAAATGTTTCTCCATGATAATTGAATTGTCTATAGTTGTTCCATGAATTAGGTATAAATATTAATAGCACAATTCCTGGGAACTGTTCTGAAAGTTTTTGCCCTTCTGTACAAATAGTTTTTGCTAAATTAATGGCACTTTTAGGATTATCATTTATTGATACCCATTTTTCAGAATGTATTTCAGGTATTTCAAGTCTACAGTTATAAATATTACTAAAACCAGTATAATGATGTACATAGTCAGATAATTTATCTGCGGAAACTGTAGAATTTAGTCTTTTTATAAATTCACTAAATTTTGAAGAATAAGAAGCAGGACAGATACTGCCAATACATACATCTTTAGGGAATACATCAAAATATTTCGCATCGAAAGGTCTGTATTTTGATAACCCTCTCATCGGATTGTCATCATATGCAGGTTTATTAACGTATGGATTTATAAATTCAAGCTTGGGTTCGTTAATGTGTATGCCATGATATAATGTTTGTTTTATGTTGTATTCCTTTGGAGAATATATCGTTATGTTACCTTGTCCGCAATGGTGTATCTCAGCATAACCACGATTATTGGATATTTTAAAGATAAAACCACTTCGTGAATTAACAGGTATCTCAAAACTTAATCTTTTACCATTAAACATTATATTACACCATTCTTGTAATTTCTTCTCATATTGCTGATTTCTCATTTTATCTAAATATTCATGAGAGTATTGCTGTTTGAGCTCCTTTTTTATTTGGTCATTAGAAATAAAATAGACTGTTGGAGTAATTGAAAACAAGACATATTTCTCTTGTGAGACAAATGATAATCCACATTCAATAGCTTCATGTATTGTTACATTATTTTTATTTGCATAAATCTCTTTTTTATATAACTTATAACGTTTATAATCAACACCTAATCCTGTAATTTGGGAGATTCCATAAAGTATGGCTTTGAGAAATAATTCTTTAAAATAGCTGTTTTTTTCTATTTC
The DNA here is from genome assembly GCF_023656585.1 of Bacteroides sp. B1-V-101. Lineage (NCBI taxonomy): Bacteria > Pseudomonadati > Bacteroidota > Bacteroidia > Bacteroidales > Bacteroidaceae > Bacteroides > Bacteroides sp. B1-V-101. Next base: position 2,132 of record NZ_JAMOKH010000035.1, read on the forward strand.
ATCAATAGAAATATGAACACGTTCAATTTCACTAATTAAATTTTTCCCAAAAACTTCATTGATAGTAGATACAGTTGAGATGGCATATACTTTGTCTTTATATGGTACAGCAATAAGGGGCTTTTCTTTAATCTTTTCTCTAAGATATTTCCATCTGTTTTCATTCTTATCGTATGAAATTTGAAACTGAAATATTTCATCGGGAAATGTAGCAGGAATTAGATTACTTTTCAGATATTTTTTTGTACTTCCATCATGTATGGAAAATGGAGTTGTTGTATTATCTATACTTATTACTTTAAGTATTTCATTGATTTCCTCTTGTTTATTAGAATCTTCGTTAAAACAGAATTTTACAAGAGATAACATAACATTATCAAATCCGTTTGTGTCAATATAAAACGCTTGTCTTCCAGCAGATCGAATAGTTTGAATTAAATCTGCTATTTCAGGTGTTATATCCTTGCCGTAGCCACACCAATACAATCTTCCCGCTCCCTTATCCGTAAAAGCTTCTTTCAAAGCAGACATAAGGGATTTATCTCTTCCACTATATCCTATGATAATTAAATTTTTGTCAACAAAATAACGTCGCAAAGCTGAAACAAATTCACTATTTTGTGAGTCTAGTTCTTTCTCCGTATTTTTGAGTGTTCTAAATTTACAATCTCCATGTAATGCTATATAAAGTAATTCACTTGAACTTTCTGTCCTATATATTCGATCAACGCAATCAAGATTTATAGCTATAGGTGTTATATTGGCTTGTTGTGCAGCTCTTTCCACGAGTCCATCGAAATTTGTACTCCAAACAGATTTTACAATTCCATATTTATTCAGCAGACATAACAATTTATATCCTACATATGGACTTTTCCCATTGCACAGGCTTTCAAAATATTTAGTTCTGTCCGCATCTATTGGATATGAAGCTTCGGCATAAAAAGAATATTCTTCTGGACTCCCCAATTGTGGATATTTCCCTTGCACATCTAACCATTTCTGAATGATGTCTTTACTTAAATCAGATTTTTTGGATCTACTAATTTTTTTTGATTACCTGATAATGATTGATATATTAAAAATTTCCAATCCCATATACAATCATTTGCCGATTGAATACCAGATGAGATGGATGCACCGGCACCTAATAGGACACCAAATGACCCATCTAAATTTTGTTTGATTGATCGTAAAAAAGCATCAAACTCTAAAAATAAATTTTCGGGCATATTCATATTTATATTATAAGTCGTTGGTTATCGTGATTTTATTATTTCTCGTATATCTGACTCACAGCCTCGGCTGTTTCTTTCATCATTTGTCGTAATGACTCAGGGGCAATAACCTCTATTTGTGCACCAAACGAACGGAGCAAAGAACGTAACTCATAATTATTTTGGACTTTTAAGGTTATCTTCCAATATCCATCTTCAAGAGGTGTTGTCACTGCTGATTGAGATTCATGAAGTGGCTTAGTCACAATATATCCAATGGCTTTATCACTAACCTTTAAAATGACTTCTTCTACAGGAGCATTTGAACGCGAAACGCCGACGATATCGCTAAAGTATTCTTTAAAATCTATTCCTTCAGGTTGTATTATGTATGGTTTAGATGTTTCCTTTACTCCTTCGATTCTATCAATTGCAAAGTTTGATAGATAATCCGAGTCATTATGTTTGCCGATCAGAAACCAGCGATTATTATATTGTTTAAGATGATAAGGAGTAACAATTACAATTCTAGCATCCTTCCCAAATGGATGATATATAATTTCGATTACCTTTTTGTTAACAATTGCATTAAAAATGGGTTTATAGTATAAATCCATTCCTTTAAGATAGGGATTATGCTGAAAACTTACAACTGAATCCAGACTATCTCCTAATTTACTGGTCGTATATAGTCTTTTTTCAAGGTTGTTTAACCACTCAAATTGTGGTACTCCATCGAAACGTTTAAGAAGTATCAATGCATCATAAATCAAATTGAGCTCTTCTTGATTGATAGGTTGATTTTTGATGGAAGCCCCTTTGGTATGGTATCGGTAATATTTTCTATGCCCATCTCGAATGGCATCTATATCCATACCATATCCTTCTTCACTTTCAATGAATTTTAGATCTTCTTGTACTTGACGTTTTTTTACTCCGCAACCATCTTTCGTTTCTCCATTATACAGATAGAGCGCTTCATTGCAGGTATCTACTAAATCCTCAATATAGTAACGCTTAGACCAATTGCTCAGGCATTTATCTATAATCTGGTATCTTAACTGTGCATTCTTATTCGTTGGCATAGGCAATACTATTTATCAAACAATACAAAGCTAATTATGAACAATGCAGTCTTTCTGCATTGTTCATAATCTTTTATATTAGATCTTCTAATTTATCTACTATTGCAGCAATTTCTGTAGAATCAATACTTCCGTTCTCATGGTCAACTGTAGTAAATAAATTTACTCCTTCGATGTAACCGATTGATTTATAAAAATCTCGTTTCTTTTCCCATGATTCCTTATAGGCAGGATTATCTAACATTCCTAAATGTTCCCAAAGGATGGTATCTCCAGATGCATCTTCAAAAGTAAAATCAGGTATACAACGTCGCCCATTTCCTTCAATCATTTTCTCGTATTCAAAGTCAATACCACGTTCATACAGCATATTAGCAATAATTACTTCAGACTTGCTACGTACGATTAATCCTGGCTTTAAGGTTGTGTGAATCAATCCTTCCACATATGGAATGTTTGAAATATCTTCACGAACAGATGTGGAGAAAAGATTTGAATTTCGCTTAGCTAGAACTGACATCTGAGGTTTAGTATACTCGATTAACCACGATATATTATCTTGTATCAACAGAATTAATTTCTTTCTTGCTCGTGTTAGAGCTGTATAGATTAGTTCACGTGAAAGTATACGTCCGCTCTTTGGAAGAACGACCAAAACAGTATCAAAATCACTTCCTTGACTCTTATGGATAGTTATAGCATAAGCCAAGTCTATTGTATTTTCAGCCTCATCCGACTTAGATGAATAATATGAAAATCTCTTGTTGGGTAACCCGGTAAAAACTACTGTCGATTTCTTATCCCTCTTATTTGCATAATTTACAAAGCCTATTTGACCATTTGAAAGTTGACAATTTTCTTTACTCGTAGATTTCTTGCGTTCATTCTTTAATTGAATGACCTTATCTAGAGCAGATATGGTAATAGGAGCTATTTCTATTGAAAAATTCTTATTTATACCAACCCACTCTTGGAAATACGAATTAATCTGGAATGTTCCCCATACCGGATTTTTTACTGGAGATAAAACCTGAAAATTTTCAACCTTTGACGGATCGTTTAAGGCTTCATTTACATCGTCAAGTCCTATAGATTCACGAATCTTATCGGATAAAGATTTACCTTCCTCTTCTGGCAACTCTTTCTCAATGGCCTCTTTCAAACAGTCTTTAAGGTCGTTTTCATCATTCCAAGTATAAACAGCCAAGTCATTATTAAGATTTCCTTTGGCAACTTGCTCAAAAATGAGATCGGAATTCTTTGCAGGTTTTTCTCCAGAGAACCATGATGCTAAAGTCAATATGTCAGAGTCTCCAGTATTAATAGTCCTTACTACATATCGCAATTTTGTGATTGCTGACTTTAAAGATGCGTCTTCATTTTCCTTCAGATAATTAAATAAGTCAGCAAATGGTCTGCCAGGGCCAATAGGAGGTAATTGAAATGGATCTCCAATTAAAATTATTCGATTAATGTTCTTTAAATCCAATGCTTTCATTAAGACATAAAAGTCCTTACATGTAAGCATGGAACACTCGTCAATAATGACATTTTTTGCTCCACAGTATTTACGTTTTTCTGCATCTTCAGGAACATAAGGTGTCATTGTATCCCAGTCAAAGAAACCCTGACGTGTCAGAAATTGCGCAATAGTTAGGGCTTGAATACCTGCTGACATGTTACCTAAGCGAACTCGTGCTTTCCCTGTAGGAGCCAAAAGGAGTGTACCTTCTGCTTTAATTTGTGGCGATTTTAAAAAAGCTTTGACGACTGTAGTTTTGCCTGTTCCAGCTGGACCTGCCAGCACAGAAAGGCGCTTACTGCAGAACATTTCCAATGCCTTTACCTGGTCCGCTACAGCATTACGGCATCGCTCATTTGCTTCATTGTAATCATCAATAGATGCTTTAACGATCGTATTCCAGTCTTCTTTTACTGGTGATTTGACATCCTTTGAAGCACGACCTTTGAATATCTTACGCAAATAATCATCAATTTCTTTATATTCCTTCAACTGCAGTGCACACCTATCATCAGTGTTAAGGTATACAGTTTTTTCTTCAATGAACTCTTTGTTTGACATTAAATAATTATATGGCAGTTGATGATTGTCCGCAGCCAAACAATCTTTTATATATAACTCAATCTCGTTTACCGAAATTAAAGTATCACCATCACTGAGACTTGCCACAAGCTTTGAAATAATAAATGAGCGGATCCTTCTATTATCAATTACGGATTCCACTAGTGAAGGAGCTTTTGGAGTCCATTTCCCTTGAATCTTAGGGTCAGCCATTACGCCAAGATCAATCATTTCGGTTGTAACCGGAAGATAATTTTCAATAAGACTCTCCTCGCTGATAATATATGGATTATTTAATAATTCATCGTAGCAGTCAGGACAATCAAACCACCATTTTATTACTTCCGAATTTATTTCAAAACGTGATAGCAGTTCCAACACTTCTTTTTGGTTACTTAGAGTATTTTTCCAAAGAATACGATAATGTGTAAGTTCACTTTTATATACGGAATCAGGAAGAGACAATTCACCTTTCATCAATTTATCAAAGGCTTCCCATGGATTATCTTTAACCCCACAATATCCATTATTTCGTAAATCTTGCTCAATTATATACGCATAATTTACCCCTATTGCTGATAGAGCCTCAGCGAAAGCAGGGAACGGACCTATCATATCCTTTACCTTTGCAATTTGGGAATCTATCCACAAAATTTGTTGTTTCCAGTTTCCTCCGATAAGTCCATGATTAATAACACATTCTAAACATTTCTTGGCTACATTCAAAATAATCAACATACTATGGTTGCTAACATATTCACAACCATACGACAACTCGTTAAAAATTTTCTGGCTATTGCCTAGCTTTGGAATGGTAATTTTTATTTCATCAATTACTTCTTGTTTTGATTTTCCTGTTTGGGCTTTTACATAATCTTCATCAAGTGACATATATTCATGATATGGCAAAAGAAATCCTTTTGACTTCTTCAAATCAGTTCTTATACCATGCTCAAAGATCAAATCCCAAAAAGGATATGTATAATCAGTTGTTGTCTCATATGTTTGTACCGGTAAAACTTTGGTGATTTCACCTATACCAACGATTAATTTTGCATCTTCATCAATTGGATTACCACTTTTGCAATAGAAAACTCCGAGTGAAGTGCTGGCTTCTATATTTGATCTAAAGTGATTTAATATTTCAAACTGCCTCTCTTTTCCATATACCCAAGATGTAGGAAACGGTGCAGTTTCATCATCAGACAGATTCGGATATTTATGATTCAGTTCTTCCTGATAATCACGAGAAAGATATCGGAAAGGTATTCCGAAAAAGCTATATGGTTTAAGTTCTATTGTTGTAGGTAAGAGCTTTGCATGTGGAGTCTCTCCAAAAGCATAAACATGTTTGAAGATTCTTTTATATGGCTTCTCATTCATAAAGCCACCATTCTCACCAACACAAGCAGGTAATTGATCTTGCTTGAGAGAATTCCAATCCTTTCCTGCATACGTTTCTTCTTTGTTCTCATCTTTTCTTTCAGATATATTGTGAAGCATCATGCAGAATGGATTATTTTTCGGACATTGACAAATTGTTCCATTCCATTTATTATCGTGCCAAGGCACACGGATTGATATATGTTTCATGATAATCGTCTTATTTCGTATTAATATTATTTTCTACAATCTTGGCAAACGCATCAGCACATTTTTTAATATCTTCATACTCTGCCAGTTTTTTGCCACTAAGGTTATCGTCTGTCCAATCTTCAATATCTTTTGCATACACATCTTTGATGGAGCTTTGTAGCGATTCTATTTTAAGAGGAACAGGAAGATTACTTATTTGCATATCATCAATGATTCTTTTGAAATAAGCAAAATCACCTTCTATGATAAATCCCTTATCTGCTGCTATACGATAAATTGCAATCCAATGTCTTTGCTTGTTCAAAGGTGACTTTTTAGGCTCATATCCTATAAGCTGGCAAATGCTCTTTTTCAAAGTTGCGATTCGTTTTTCTTCTGGCCAATCCTTTACGTCCGCTTCAGCGACCAGTTGCTGGTCATCATTTCCATCATTATAATAAGGATGCAATTGAATTACTTTATGGGCATAAGAATTTTCTTTGTGCACACTTTCTGACTTTTGTATTTCATGTCCATTCATTTCCAAATCTGTAATAGAAGAACCAGTAGCATAGAAATACATGGTCAGGATGATGCTGATTGCAGTATCAACTTCCTGCTCTGAAGCGGTAGGAGATATATGTGATTCACTGTTTCTCCAGCCTTTAATAAGCATAAGGTATTGATATAGCTGCTGCTTTCCTTCATCCGTGCTGTATTTCAGATTCCATAGACATTTATGAGCATAAATCACGTTTTTCCAAGTTACATCTTCACCGGGATTTTGGGCAGGAACTTCATGGCCTTTCATCAGATAATACAATTTCTTCAGATATGCCTCAAACTTGGTGACCAATAAATTAAATGCCACAAACTTATCTACGATAGTTGCTTTCTTACCGTATAGATTTGTAAATGCCCGCTGGATAAACATGCCTACATTGTCCAAAGAGTCAATTGACGGTGTGTTTATCACATAGAATACGCTGTTTATAATCTCATCGATAGGACGCATTTGTGGAAGTACTGCGGTCAAAGTTGTTTTCAGAATGCTCCGAATATTATCTTTTATGACGGCCACGTCTACATGCTGTACTTCGTCTGTAATAACGTCTTCGTCTTGCGGCACCTGTTCTTCTTCGGATTGATAATTCTCCTCCATATTCAAGTACGCTTTCAGAATACGTTCTCTACAACTGCTGTCCAAAATAAACTCTCGAAGTAATTTGTCTGCTTTGGGAATAACCAGACGAGCCGGAACTTCTGTACCTTCTACTTTGGCAATGAACTCACGAGTCTTGGCCATGTTCAATGTCAGTTTCAGGTTGTCAAACTGGCTGAACTCATTCAAATTTTGTTCCGTTACATTACGACTCATGATGTGCTCCAGTTGACTGGCGTTTATACCGGTCGCTTCAGCCAGAATCATTACTTGTTTGTGTAATTCGCGGAATTGGTATTCTGCGATATAATCATAAATCGTCTTCCCTGGCGACAGGTGTAAATCTCCACTTTGCAGGTCGTGTAGGATAATCATTGCCGTACGCTGATCCTTTTGTGAAAGGGAGGCAAAGGTTTTGTGCAACTCTTTAAAGGCTTCTTTGGTCAGTTCGCTTCCCGGACCAGACATGTAGAGATTCTTGATGAACTTCACAAACTTAGAGTTGATATATTCGGCATCGATCGTACCTGTACCTGTTTCTGTGATATAGGTGTCAATAGGATAGTCAAAATCATCTCCTTCCGTACTGCCCCCTCCATTACCTTCAAACAGTTCCCTGTATCGTTGCAGCAGAATAAGGTAAGTCTGTTCGTCTAGTTCCATCTTGACGTAGGTATAGGTATCGCCATGCTGGAACTCATATTCATCCTTATCCCATGTGAATCCTTGCAGCTTGGCTGCTTCCAGCAGATGAGTCATCTGACTAAAATCTTTGGCAAACATATTCCTGTCTTCTCTTGCTTCCGGCAATTTTGCAAAATTCTCAATTTTTTGTGCCTGGAATATATCCCTTATGTGCAAGAACTTCTGGTTGATATTTGTCAGATTACTTTCCAGTTTATCGACAAAAACACCTAACGGCCTGTCCACATATACATCGAGTGCATCATTGATATTCTGCTCCATGGTGTAAGGGAAAGAGTAATAGCGGATAATGCCGAAAGGCTTGTCCGGACCAAACAAGCGGTTGGTACGTGAGAACGACTGGATAATGTCCACATACTTCATTACCTTATCCACATACAGCGTATTTACCCATTTGGAATCATAACCTGTCAACATCTGTGAGACCACAATAAGCAAGTCTATCTGCTGTGTGTGATCATGTTTTATATTGAGGTAAGGCTTCTTGTGTGCCAGTCTTTTGGCCACATCTTTTTTGTATTTGGCGTATGTGGAAAGCTGGAATGTTGTTCCATATTTCCGATTATAGTCATCCAGCATCTCCAGCAAGGCATCTTCCTTGGCGATTCCGCCATCAGAATTGTCTATGTTGTTGTCGAATACGGCCACCACATTCAGAGAAGGATATTGCTCCTTGAATATCCGATAATAAGCTATTGCCTCAGGGATGTTCTTTGTAGCCAGAATGGCGTGGAATTTGCCGTTCTTACTCAGTTTATCCCTTCCGCTTGCGATATCGGCAGCGACAGCCTGATGATGAACAGGTTGCTGATACAAGTCTTTAGGCAGATAATGTTCTATTCCATGTATAGTTTCATCTCCTTCCTTATAAGTATCCGGCATCTTCAGTTCATTCATGAACCTGTTGTAAACAGCCATTTTCTGCTCGTCATTTTCAATCTCCTCGATGCTATTTACCTTCAGTTGAGAGAATGCCACTTTTTCGCGAAGCTCATTGTCATCATAGGTTCTCACCATATATGGATCGAATCCCAATACGTTGTGGTCAGGGATTCCATTGGCAATGGTGTATTTATGAATCATGTCGCCGAATATGGTTTCGGTCATGATTTCATGCTTGGCGTTTTCTTTGAACACCGGTGTACCCGTGAAGCCGAAAAGTAGGGCTCTTTTGAACGTGTTCTTGATTCCTATCAGCATATCGCCGAACACACTACGATGACATTCGTCTATGATGAATACCAGTCGTTTGCGGTCTATCAAATCAATGTCGTCCTGCGAAATATCTTTCCCAGTTTTGATGTTCGACATCTTCTGAATAGAGGTCACAATCAGGCGGTCGTCGTTATCCGTACTTTTGAGCTTGCTCAACAGGATAGCCGTATTCTGCGTATCCTGAATCGCTTCGTCTTCTCCCGCAAATCCACGGTATTCGTCCAACGATTGCACGCTCAGTTCGATACGGTCCAACAAGAATACTACTTTGTCGGCGTCGCCAGAATTGGCAATGAGGTGTGCCGACTTGAAACTGGTCATGGTCTTTCCTGAACCGGTGGTATGCCACACGTATCCGCCACGATGCTGGTGGGTATCCCAGTTTGTTTTATGTGTTATGTCACTGATTTTACTGGCTGCAAAATACTGATAGCTACGGAGCACTTTCAGAGTCTTGTCCTTATCGTCGGCAATGGTATAATAACCGATTAGCTGATGCGCCATTGGAATACTGAGCAAATCGGATACAATTCGTCTCCAGTCTCGTATGACGGTGTTGTTAAAGTCTTCCCAATGGAAATAGAAATCCGGCTTGAAATTCTCTTCTTTGCCCGGATTGGCAAAATAGAGTGTCTCTTCCGGAGTCATGGCTACGAAAATCTGCACCATCTTGAAGATGCCGTTGCTGAATACCCCTTCGTGGGTATAACGCTTAATCTGGAAGGTAGCCTGACTTACATCTACTTTGGAACGCTTCAGTTCGATATGAATCACCGGCATACCATTGATGAGCAACATCACATCGCCCCGTCGGTCACCGCCTAACGGGTGCGAAGCCTTGAAACGAGGTTGTCGGGCAATCTGGTAGCGGCTCTGTCCGGCACTGATTTCACGTGCATCGAAAATTTTCAGATATACTTCCTTGCCGTAATTGTTTATATCGGCAGGGTTGTCGCGTTTGATGCATACCTGTCCGCCATTGATAAACATATTCATGGCGTATGGGCTGTCGCACAGATTCACCTGATCGATGATTTGGCGCATCTCACTTGTGGTAAGCGGATAATTACCCAATTTATTGATGTCACGGTTGTTGTCAAAGAGAATCTTGGCCCAGTTCTGAATCAAATCTTCTTCTGTGGGTTGTACAAGGACTTCCTTTTCCCAACCATGATGGGGGAGAAGATCTACCAAGGCTTGCTCAAACTGACTTTCCTTGACGAAATATTGTATGTCGTTTATATTATCCATGTTTACTCCATTAAAGGTTTGAATGATATTTTATACAAACATCTTATCTAGACAAGCTGACTTGATTTGTTTTAGCTTTTCAAGGCGTTGGGCTTGGAGAGAGATTTGTTTATCAAGATTACAGAAATAGGATGTTATTTTTTGTTGTTCATTTATAGAAGGAGCAATTTTTACAATCATTTCTAAGAATGACTCTGGTTTTAATGTCTTTAATTTTGTTACTGTACCTTCTGTTTTCATGGATAGCTGTGATATAAATGTAGGATTTCTTACTATGCATTCCATAAAATTAGAATCTTGCTCTGTAGAAAATATTTTGTAAATAGGTGATACAACACCATTACATAATGAATTCCTATGAATTGCTCCATATATTACATTCGCTGGATTATATATAATATCTCCTACATATGTAGTCAAATATTTCTTATTAACTATATCCTTAATCAGGAAATCTCTTTTATTAGATTTTCTATCGTCTGGATAAATTATTCCTTCCGATATAGTGAAGGATAATTGTGGTAATTTATCAGTTATTGTACTTATTTCATGTCTTTCTACAAGTAGTTTGGAAAGTTTTTCTTTTTCCCATTCTCCTTCAAATCCTTTAAATCTTACTTTAGGTACAGTTTCTCCTTCTTGTGGAAACATAGATTGTAGGCTTGCTGCCTTTATTTGTTTTAAAGACGCAAGCTTTTTTGAGGTACTTTGAATTAATGAGTCTAATGACTGGAAATAAGAAGCTATCTTTTGTTGATTAATTATTTCTGAAGGATAACTAATTATAGTTTGGCATATAGATTTTTTAGATATACTTGAAATTTTTGTACCTTGAATATATTGTAATAATTGATTATGGTATGTTGTAGAATTTAGATAATAACCAAGGAAACCTTCTGCAAACTTAATAGTTGGCCGACATGGAATTGTATGTAAACCAGCAACTAAGTCTGTATTATTATGAGTTATTATTTCAATGCATTTGCCAACTGTATTATCTTCTGCAGCATCAGCAAATACGATATCGCCATTTATTAATGGTGATAACTTCAATAACTTATATGCAATATTATCATTTATGATATATGGTATATTATTCCCTTCGTCAGTATATAAACATTCACTAAATTTAATTAGAATATCGCCATAATGAATATTCTTTACATTGCCATTGCCATCTGAAAGTTCTGCTCTAGAAAGACTGTTGTTTTTGAGGAATTTGAATACTCTAGAAAAAGATGCTTTTTCCCATAATATTGTTGATTTACCTATATGTATATATTTTGTATTCATAGAATAATGTTTTAATTATTAATTAACTCATTAAGCCCCAAAATCGCAAACTCATCTCCGGTCAGTTCATTAATAAGACCAGACAATTCTTTTTGAGATTTTTCCAAGTCCTCATTCAAATGCTTGTAGCTTACGGCATACTTTTTCCCTAATGCACACACTTTATCTTTAAAAGTAGATAAGACCTCAGCGAGCGTTTCATCAATACCTTTGACAATAGGATCAATCCATTTTTTGTGCAGGAACAGAGAAATATCCTCGTCTGAAAGATTTTCTATCGCTTTTACCGTTTTGTCGATAAGAGTTTGCTTTGCCTCCTTAATTTGTTTGTTCTTGTTTTTCTGTTCCTCCCAGAGTTTGACAATTTTCTTCAGTTTCTCTTTAGTTTCTGCTTCTACCACATCCTTTTTGGCTTTTGCTCCCGCAGTAATGGCTTTCTTATCAAAGGTATTTTCCTTTTCACTATCCAAATAAGCCTCAGACTCCTCTTCCGAGAAACCTTCACGGATTTCATCCAGTTCACCGGAGATTTCTTCTACTCGCATCTGTAAATCGGCAATTGCTTTCAAATCGTCCTGGAATTTCTCCTGTTGTACCAATTCAAAAGGAATGATGCGGCCTTTCAAGCCATCTGGCACTTCAATCTCTTCGTCGCCTTTCTTTACCAGTTTATAAGCAGGTTCTACCACTCTTACCGCTTCAATACCTTCCTGCTGTATGGTCTCAATGTCATTGGTGATGCTCTGCCAGTTGTCAGCCAACGCTTGATAGGCAGCATATCGGTCGATGAGAGGCATCCCATGCAAACGGGCAAAAATATCATCGGAAATAGCATCCAACTCTTTTGGGGAATTTGCGGTCGCTATCTGATCAATCAGCCGATGATGAACATTATCGGCAAAACCTTCGAAAGCCTGTGCAAATCTCTGCTGGAAAGCTTTTACGTCTGTGTTCTGCTCTATAACCGATTGAGTATTTTCGGTCTTCAACTGTGAATAAGGTTTGTCTGCATCCGCAGCAAACAATTCTTCGCGCAAAGAAGGAAATGTGCTCCAATATTTTTGAAGTTCGTCAATCTCACTGTGAGGGATGCCTCCGAACATGGTGGCATAGATGTCGAACTTCTCAACAGGATCACTGGAATCTACATAACGAGGGATATTCAGATTGTAACCGTTTTGACGGATTTCATCACGGGACACTGTACGGGAATATCCGGAAATCGTTTTGCGGTCGCGTACTGTATCGGAAATACGTTTGATATCACATTCGCGCAGCTTGTTGTTTTTCCCTTCCTTTACAAAACCCTTCGAGGCATCGATAATCAGCACGTCGTCATTGTCACAATGCTGTTTGAGCACCATGATGAGAGTAGGAATACCTGTGCCGAAGAAGATATTGGCCGGCAGTCCGATAATGGCATCGATGTTGTTCTTCTCAATCAAGTTTCGACGTATTTTGCCTTCCCCTTCACTATTTTCATCGGCATCGCCACGGAAGAGAACTCCATGAGGAAGTACAATTGTCAGGATGCCGTCTGGTTTAAGGTGATGGAGCTCATGAAGCAGAAAGGCGTAGTCGGCTTTGCTTTTAGGAGCTACACCATAGTCCTTGAAACGCGGATCCAGTTCACGGTCATTGGCATCCCACTGTTGCGAATAAGGAGGATTGCTGACAACGGCATCCACGTAAAGAGGTTTGCCAATGTCTCCGCCATCAGTCTGCAAGGGCCAGTCCTCTTCCAGAGAGTCAGCACAACGGGTATTGATGTTGTCTGGTTTGATACCACGCATCACCAGGTTCATACGGGTCAGGTTGTAGGTATTTTCCTTCAGCTCCTGTGCATAGTATTTCACCTTGTTCTTGTCTTCGATATGGCGTCCGACCGATTTACCGATGGTAATCAGCAAAGAACCTGAACCGCTTGTAGGGTCATAGATTTCAATTTTGTCTTTATTTTTATGGTGCTCAGCCACAATTTCAGACATCAGGATAGCCACCTCGTGAGGTGTATAGAATTCTCCGGCCTTTTTCCCGGCATTGGCTGCAAAGTTACTGATGAGGTATTCATATACATACCCCAGCACGTCATAATCCTGGCTTCCATCGGTAGGAATATCTTTTATCAGCTTAATCAAATTCTTCAGTGCACGTGTTTGTGAGGCCGTATTTTCGCCCAATTTACTCAATCCGGCTTGTAAAGTCTTGAAAATGTTTTCATAGACATGTTTGTAATGAGGACTAATCAGGCGGTCGAAGCTGTTGAGTGCTCCGCTCAAGTCTGCCACACTAAATTCAGAATTGGGCTTCAGCCAGGTACCGAATAGGTTTTTGTATTCAATGAAGTAGCCGATGTTATTTCTGCAATATTCCATCATCATGACTGCTTCCTGATTCTCATGATCTTCTACAAGTGTCACAATATCCTCATCAGTCCATCCGATACTTTTCAGATAGTTCACTTCGTGGTCTGACAGGAATTTATAGAAAATCAAGCCAAGAATATAATCTTTGTATTCGTTGGCTTCTATCTTGGAGCGCATCTTGTTGGCAGATGCCCATATCTTATTGGCAAGTTGTTGTTTGTTCATAAAATCAATTTTGAATTTAGCTTACTCTATGTGTGAATAGCATAAGCAAAGGTGTAAATAAAGAATGCAGACATTCTGCATTTATTGGAAATACTTAATATATAGGAATCTCATTCATCAGACTCTCTGATCAGGTCCTTAACCTCCACGTTAAGTACTTTAGCTATTTGAAGTAGCATTTCCAAACTGGGTTGTGCCGTATTGGTACACCATTTGGAGATGGTAGCAGGATCTTTCCCCACTTGCTCTGCCAGCCATTTATTGGTCTTTTCCTTCTCGGCTAGCATCACTTTGATTCGGTTTATTTTTTTATTGGACATATCTCATATTTAATTAACAATTATACAAATATAGTCTTTTTACATAAAAGAACAATTGAGTTTAGATTAATAATTAGCTGTAAAAGGAAATTTTATTGCGTATAATTCATTTTTTTACGATATTATGGCCGAAAACAATGCATCTAAGAGATTTTGATTAAGATAAATTGTTTACTTTTGAAGTATAGGCAATCTTAAAATTGATTTTTATGAATGATAATATTGAATATGAGAAATTTACTCAAGAAATTTATAATGAGATTTTGAAGAATTTGTACGTAAAGAATATGGATGTTAAGCATAATGTGAAATTGACGGGAAAGTCAGGCCAGAAGCATCAAATCGATGTGTACTGGGAGTATCAATATGATAATACCACATTTAAGATTGCAATAGAATGTAAGAATTATAACCACACAGTATCTATTGGTAAAGTGAGAGATTTTTTTGGCGTTCTTTATGATTTGGAAGATGTCAAAGGCATAATGGTTACCAAGAAGGGTTATCAGGAAGGTGCAAAGAAGTTTGGTGAGCATTACGGAATTGATTTAATGGAATTAAGAGAACCGGAAGAGGGCGAGGCTATTGTTGCTGAAACCACATTAACTATTGGTAGTTCTGTTAGACATAGACTTTTTCAGGTTGATGAAGATTGGGCTAAAGCACATGATTTTAATATCCAATTATATAAGAAACGACTGGACTGTTTGAGTTTTTCGCCTAGTAGCAACAAATGGATTAATGCAACCCATATTCCTTTAACAACCAAAGAAAATAAGATTAGGGATGCAAAAGGTAAGATTATTGCAGATATAGCGAAATTAGAGGAAGAACTACCCGAAAATTGTCAACAAAATAAAGACTATGTATTTCCGTTTGATGATGCTTATATAAAAACAAATTGCGGGAATATCAAGATTAAAGAAATCAAGTTTGAATCTGAGAATCATACAGAAACGAAACAGATTAAAATTGATGCACAAAACATAACCAAAGCAATACTTAAAAATACGATCAGTAAGGAGATACAGTTAATAGGGAAAACATATATGGACTATAAATCCAAAATGAAGTAGTTTGTTCTTTACTTTGTGAGTTATTTATGAAAATTCGGACTGAATAATATCGAATAACAACGATATTTTATCCCTCTATTAACGATAAGTAATGGTGTTACAAAATAAAAGGAGAGGAAATCCTCTCCTTGATAAAGACATTCACATTACACCTCCAACTCCTTCAACGGCAATCCATAATTATATTGTCTGAAAAGTCCTCTGTGGATAAGTTTCAGACCAAGGGTCTGATAATACTTGTAGTCGTCATCCTCGGTGCAGAGGTATTTGTAACCATAGCGTGGAGCGTACTCCTTGAAGAAGCGGGCAAGGTCTTTCAGGTTTTCCTGCTGGTTTCGTTTGAAGTTGCTACGTACAATGATAATGCTCCAGTCGGGGTAGTGACCTACGCCACAACTATATTCCCAGAAACGGATGTATAAATCCATTTCGCCTACATGGACAGAAACACAGATGCCGTTGGTGTTGTGCATGACAGAACAACAGTTTCTGTAACCGAATCTCTCACACAAATAGAGATTGAAATCGTAAATAAAATCGGAATAGTTCATAATAATTTGAATTTTGATGGTTAATAAAAAATTGATTATAGACTGAAACCTCGCTTGCGTTTCGGTTTCTTTTTCTTCTTTTTAAGCCGGTTGGCCTGTATTGCTTCCTCCGTATCATAATCCGTATGAGAGGGAGTGAACAGCCCCAGGCTGATGCCGGAATGATTCTCCTGCTGATATTCATGCCGAGGTTCCTCGCGTATGGTTTCTGCCTGTACCTGACGCTGGTTCATGGTAGCGGAAAGAGCGTTATATCTCAGCTCCTGGTCGATGTTCAGGAAACTGAACTGGCGGTCAATCTTGGAACCGCTAAAGGTCAGTTGGTCACATGTGAACTTGACACCTTGCATCTCTCCGGTCGTGCGACTTAGCTTCCATTGCGTATCAATTCCGTATCTTTGCAAGGCCAGTCGCAGCTCACTCCAGCTTCGGGCGTTCGGAACTTCTCGTTTCAAGGCATGATAGATAAAATACTTAACCCTGTCGTGATGGCGCAACCGCATGAAATTGACATGCTCTTTTCCTTCGGCAAAATGCAAATGGTAACGGGCTGTCAGCATCTTGCAGACCTTTTCGTTCCGGTAGCGGTCGTTCTTGTCGCTGATGGTGCGCCCGTCATTATCCACCCGGTTGTAAACGATGTGACAATGCGGATGATCACGGTCAGTATGCCGGGCGATGATGAACTGCGTGTTCTCGATTCCCATCAGCTTCATATAGTCGTGGGCGATCTTCAGCATCAGCCAATCATCGTCACGGATGCGGTCTCCGTCTTCTGCGGAGAAGCTCAATGATATATGACCGACCGTGTTCTTGACCTTGTCGTTCAGTAAAGTCTGTAACTCGAATTGCTCCGCTATTTCTTCGGGCGAACCATAGACACCAACCGCTTTCAGCAGCCGCGATTTATCTTCTTTCAGCACATAGTTTACACATCCCGAAAACGATGTACCCTTTACAATTTTACCTATCATCTTTGAGCTGTTTTATGAGTTGTGACATCTGCTGGGCGACGGCCCGGCACTCATCGGCCACACGATAAAAACCGTAAGCGTTGGCTCGTTTGGCAAGCTGATTTAGGTTCGTGCTTTCGCCAATCAGTTTACGGATGATGTCAAGATTTTCTCTTGTAATCCGTTCGCGTACCGTACCGTGTTCGATGAGCGAACGCACTACTTCGCTTTGACTGCGTTTACTGCGTCGGCTGAGTGCTCTGAGCCAGCCGAACTGTTCGTCTGTAAGACGGATTGTAACTGTATTTTTCTTGTCCATAATATTTGCTTTTGAGATTAATAATTGTGACCATCGGGAGCTGTCTCACCGTCTTTTGAGGTGAGCAAGTGGCCGGGAAATGTAATACACCGGCATAAACTTGCTCCAGTGAAAAAGAAGTGAATCAGACATCTGAAAGTCATCGTTTGAAAAGTCCTTTCCGAGTATGTTGAACCGTTGCTGAAAGCGGTGCTTTCTCCACATTGACAAACTGTAAATCGAAGGTCTCGACCATCGTTTTCAAGGCCGGATTCAACGTGATAAGACGATTGAAAATAGCTTCCTTTGTCTCTTCTCTCAGCAGAAAATCTGCAATGTCATAACCCGCATCCCGTTCTTCTTTTATTGCGTTTCTTTCCATAAAGTCGAAGAGAGAAACCTCTATTCCCAGGTTTCGGATCATCTCCATTTTACTGTTCCAATAGTCGGTCGCACCCAAGTCTGGGAAGAGCAGAACACGTCGGTTTCTCAATACGCTCATGGCATCCCGATTAAATGCTCCGTTCTTTCCGCCCGAAGCAATCCAGAGGTATTGCGGCAGATAGAAGCTGGATATCAAAGCGCTTTTCTCACTCTCCACTAGGGCAACCGGACGCTGCCGGTCGGAGGACAAAAGATGCTCACCAAACAGGCATTGCCGGAGGTTGAAATTCTCTTTCTTCAAAAGGGAATGTACCCACGTGATGTAGTTGTGCGGCTCTTTAATCCGCCTTCCGTTTTCAGGATTGTAGAGCATCACTTTTCCGGTGCGTACCCGTCCGGAAATATCCACCTGCCAGAATACCGTAGCTCCCGGCCAATGCTTCGAGGTTCCTACATGGTAGCGCAACATCAGCTCTTCGGTAGCCTCCTGTCCGAAATGGAAACTCAGGAACTGAAACAACTTGTTGGTGTGATACAGCTTTAGGGACTGTCCCATGATTTCCGGCTCAATGAATGAAGGCGCAGGAGGCAGACTGATGCGTGGCTTTGACACCGGTACAAACTCTTCGCTCAATCGTTCCTTGGCCATCGGGTCCTCGTCAAAGTACATTTTGGGCGTATAGTTGTAGCCGCACTTTTGTTCATGGTTGCATCGCCCTACATAGTCAGGAAAACTGATTTGCTTTTCCGTATCGATGTATTTGACAAAACAACTTTTGCGGTGGCAGTTCGGGCATGTGTGCCGGGTGCTGACACCTTTGTATGGTTCTAATGTGAATCTGTAGTTCATTTTTCTTTCTGTTTGGATGTTACTATGCACATTTTCGCAACTTCACAAACCCCTCGGTTGCGAAAATGTGCATAGTAACAGGTTTATTTACTGTATTCTCCATGATTCTCTTTTCTGAATAATGTTCCGATGTGTCGTTTTAGAAACATCTTGAAAGCATGTTCCTTCATCCCGTAACCTTCAGCAATGCCGATACCTTCTGCCGTTGTAAATCTCTGAGGCAGATTCAGGTAGATGTTGCGGTGCAATTCGCTCAACTGTTCCTGACTGACGGCTATCTGCACTTTTACGGCTGTAGTCCGGAAATACTCAGTCAGCAGGATGGCACGGTTCACGCTTTCAAGGTCAATCGTATGCTTATCGCACTCTCCGCAAGTCCATCGGGCAAGCTGGATAATCAAACAAAACCGGACAATGTAGATTTCCAGTTTGCAGTAAATACCTACCAAAGCATCATTGGTTTCCATATCACATTGGCGGGCATTTTCATGCTGCCAACCGTAAAGCCGTTGCTTGGCGTCTTCATCGAATGGCAGGCATTGAGGCTGCAACTCATTATTCTCGTCATGCGGACAATCCTGAACAATCAGCTTGTCGATAATCTGTTGCCACTGGACTTCCAATTCTTCAGGAGTTTCCCGGTCGTTCCATCTGCTTTTCAAGACAGATTCGGGCATCACGAAAAGAATACGGTCTATAAAACCGTTACTCGAACGCTCGCCTTTAACCAGTTCGCCCAAAATCTTCTTTTGGATGGTACCAATAACGGAGATATAGGGACGTCTGATAAAAATGGAACTTTGCGTACTCTTGCGGTCGGAAATCGTGGGCTTCGCATTGAACACCGAAAGCCAAAACTGTTCTTCCGAACCGTTATTGTAGCGATTGAAATTCTTGAACCAGGCCGACAGCTCGTCCGACCAAAGGCAGAGTCCTCTGGGATTCTGGGCATGTATCTGGCTCAATCCTTCGGGGGTGATATCCGAAATAAGAAAGCGGCTGCGCACGGGAGCCTGCGGAAACTCATCCAAACCGGCTTCCAAGCGTTCCTTCTTACTCATGGACATAGTGCGTTCATACTCGGCATACAGCTTCTGATATTCCTGATTCTGACAATAGTCGTGTTCAATAAACGGCTGGAAAGCGAAACTCAGCGGATGACTCTTATTCGCTCCGGGGCGTCCAATCAGTGCCATGTACAGAATAGGACTTTCCAGCCAGTTGCGCTTCACCTGCACCAGATGAGAGTTGCCAATCCCCACGGCAATGGCCGCAAGGATAGCCGCAGCAACGTAATCCACGGGATAGCCCTGACAATCGTGCAAACTGCTGATGATACGCTGAATCCTGATAGGAAAGATTTCTATCGGAAACTCACCGCCGGACATTTTGGCTCCGATGCGCACAGCCTCACCGATAATACCTTCTGCTGTTAATTTGGAGGTTTCCATATTCATGCAGATCAAAAGTTATAGCCTCCCTTTGGTTTGCGTTTCGCTCCATGTACTATCTCCGCTGCCTGCTCCTGGAGCGACATTGCCTGTATCTGCTTGCGTCCTGATTCAATCCATTGCAGTAACTCATCTTCATAGAAGTAGAGCTTCTTACCTTTTTTATAGGCTGGAATCAGTCCTTTACGCGCAAGCGTGTAAATGGTAGGCTTCGCCTTTCGCGTGATTTTACAAGCTTCGTCAATTTCAATAAGACGATGCTTGTCTGAAGAAGTTTGTGGTTGCAGTGCCGCCACCATTTGCCGGATTTGTTCCATCTGTTCTGTGAGATAACCTACCGCCTGCGGCAGCTTATCAAAAGTGATTTGTTCGTTTGCCATACGTACTCGTTTTTAATTGTTCGCTGGCAAAGGAAATTGGTGTTTTGATGGTGGAAAACATCACCGGAATATAACTGTGAGATAACTTTTGGTGGTGATTTGTAGTAGTATATAATTGAATTTTAGAGTATTAGATACGGATCAATATTGCTTTCAATAATATTTTTGTGAGTTTGGATAAAAAGAGCCATAAAATGTGTAATTGTAAATAATAAAAGGCCTAACACTTTGTCTGATTAGTTTTACTAATTTTGTACGCAGAAAAATTAGTGATAAAGCGGTAAATATTATATGAAGGATATGAAACAATTTATACTTAAACCAACTATAGAAGCCATACTTGCAATTCTTCATATGGAGAACTGTAAGGTAAATGGTATTGAAGGCGTTCCAAATATAAATAAATTGAGCATAAACCCTAATCATTTTGATCTGGAGTTTAATGCCACTACTCAAGCTATACCCCAAAGTGTCAATATAGAATATTTGCCTGAAATTATATTAGAAGCAGTTAATAGTGTATACAAAATACCACAAAATACTGCGTATTTTGAAGGTAATATAATCATTGGAAGCAAAAATGAACAACATTTTGATATACGATTTAATAAACTTACTCAAGTGACGTTGGTAGAAGAAAAACAATATTTTTGGCGTTTTATTTATCCAATTAACGGACATGAGTGGTTTATGAAAATAAAGGCTTTGCCTTACACTGATGATTTAGGTAAACATCACTTCTCTAATTTAATAACAGTTGAGCTGGAAGGCCATAGTATGAATCTTTATTCCTCTAATTTTAATAATTGTCATTGGATGATTATTGAATCAACAGAGTCTATTACATACGATGAAATGGATCACAGAGTGATGTCAATAATAGTGGCTCTTGGTTTCGTTATAGGAAAGCGATATGGTGATTATTGTTTTCATGTGGCTAGTAATGAAATATCTTTTTCAAAACTTGAAGGAATTGAAGTTTTGTCGTTGCAGAAGGCTCAATATTGTCCTTTCAAGATTCTTCAACCTAATAGTAATCTTATAGTAGAATACTTGCAACAATATGATTATCAAGAATATGCTTTAAAAGAGATTCAGTGTACACTTGGTGATGGAACTAGATGGTACTATGAAGAAGACTCATCTGTTACAATTGATGCTTTTAATAAATTAGCCCAACTTTGTTATAAAACAAATGACATGTTGATAGCAGCTAATATGCTAATTGATGGGAGTTTGATGAACATAGAGTATCAAAAGCCATTCTTTCATGTAACTTTAGAAACTATAACATCGGCATTGTTGAAAGGGGATAATTTAACATCACCTCCAATAATACCTCAAGAGATTTATATACAAGAAGTAGCTCCTGTATTGATTAAAGCATTACAAAATATTCAGAATCTTCCACAAGATGCATTAAGTATATTTTCTCAGCGTATAGAGCATAATCTTAATTCCGCACCTAATGCCAATAAGCTAGAATTTTGTTTTCCGAAATATGGATATGAACTTTCAAAGAACGATAAAGAAGCCATCAATAAACGTAATTCCACTTTTCATGGTCACTTAACTAATGAAAAGAAATCTTTGAGAGAACAGCGCAATGAATTATTTGCTATGGGGCTACGATTGCATAAACTGTGTTCAATTCTATTATTAAAAGATGCTGGATTTACAGGAAAAATTCTCAATAATGAAGTTCTATTTGGCATAAAAGAAGCTTGCAATCGTAAAGAGCCTATTTTTATTACAATATGAATTATACTTATAACTATTTAATAAAAAATCTGCTATTTAGATTCGAAAAATGTGAATTGGAGATAAATAAAGTTTTATTATTCTACTTTTAAATTTTTGTTTATTCTAATTTGACTAATTGTTTCGGTATTAGACATCTTACGCTCAATAGTTGAGATTTCCAAGTTGCAAAGGGTATGGGCAAAAACATTCTTGATGAATGTGGCTGTGTGAATGCGCTTTTTGCTGAACGCTTTACCAATATTCCAACCAAAGTGCATAATGTCAATGCTTTTAAGCTGTGAGTCAACCTTTACAGGCGATATCTTTTGTAAGGTATCGCCTGAGCTATATTCTGCGACATATGCACATAGACGGTTGAGGTCTTCTTCACTCATATAGGCAACCATTGTTTGCTTCGTATAGTTGAGAACCTTTTCCAATTTGGTTTGAATAGCGCGATTCTTTTCTGCAATAGCATTGGTGCGCATGACTTCATATTCTGAAGGTTCGGAGATTGTTTCTTCAGTGGTAGGAGCAGACTCAATGACATCAGGTGTAGCTTGGTTTGAATCTTTGATTGTAGGGGCTTCCGGAAAAGAAACGGCGTCATTGTTATCTTTCATCTTTTGAAAAGCAGAGAAACGAAATAGAAAAGCTTCTATGCGTGGCAGCAGAAACTGATTGAAAGTTATCTGCAAACTGGCATATAGTGCTGTCAATACAATAACTGTTGCAAAAAATGCAACTGTACTACTGAAGTCATCAATACCTTTTGATAAAACAAATTGGCGGATTAAAATACCAAAGACTAGAATGACTCCAAACACCAAGGAATAAAGTGCTATATATTCTGCTTTTTTCTGATTCATGATGATATTTGCTAATTGTTCAGCTACAAATATATAGGATTATTTTTTCAAAAAATCAATAGTATTGGCCTACTATGGCCTTTTGACAATAGATTTCATCAGATGTCATCACATTACACAGCTAATATTCAGCGGATTGTAAATTTCTTGTTTTTTACCGAAAAAAGTCGGTTTGAGGACTCTGTCATGCTTTAAAATAAAAATCTGCATCAGATTTGATTAACCTGACACAGATTTAACATGATGGGAACAGCCTTGTAATAGGTGTTATAATTCACTTTGGATTTAGTCCATTACTTTTTCGAATATAAAATATTCATCATGAAAATCACTTCTACCTGATGGTATGGAAGGATCTCGATACGCTTTATTGAAGAATTCGACAATTTTAAAGCCACATTTGTTTACATAAAATGGATATTGCGCTTTTCAAAATAGGGAGTTATCAGACGCCAAGCTTTGGTATTGGGGTATCTCTTTTCCAGACCTTTCCATATTTGAAGTCCAAGTCCCTGTCCATGTTTATCAGGATAAACATAAAACAGATCCAACCAATTGATTCCCGTTTGAGAGTCAATCTTGACAACGACACCTCCAACTTTTTCCCCTTCGGCATATACAGCCAGCGCTTCACATTGAGGGTTGTATAAAGATAGGTCTATATCATTATCTGGAATAATTTCATCTTGATGATCCGGATTTCCAAAAGTCTCAATGACAGCTATGGAAAAAATCTCTTTCACATCTACTCGAAACTTAGCATATTCTTGTTCAACAAGCTTCTTGAATGTAATATTTGCCATCTCTCTCTTTGTCTTAATGATTAAAGTGGACTGGTACTTTATGCAAAGAAAATGGATTTTTCTGTCTACTACAAGTTTCTTCCTACTTTAATGAAATCTTATTCGCCGTCTCTCGCTTCTTGGAGTTAACCAAATCAGCATAAATTTGTGTCGTGGTGACATTCTTATGCGTCAGCATCTTCGATACTGTGTAAATGTCTGTGCCTAAAGAGATTTGGATGACCGCATACGAGTGCCTGAAGCAGTGGAAGGTTATGTGTTTTCTGATTCCGGCTTCGGCAATCCATTGTTTCAAGGGATGATGAGTCATGGAGCGGGTTAAGCCTTTGAATACTTTTCCGGTACCCCATTCGCCACACAACTCCAGTGCCTCCTGACTGATGGGGAGGGTGGCCTCGGTTTCTGTCTTTTCGGTGCAGATACGGATATAGTAACCTTGATCCGGACCGACTTCAAAATCACGCCAGTCCAGCTTCAGAATATCACTGATACGGAGGCCGGTCATGCAGGCAAACAAGGAGGCTTGTTTCAAGACTGGAATCTTGCATGGCGTAGCTGCCAGTTTCTTGACTTCATCAAGTGTCAGATACTCTTTCTTGACCTCTTTCCATTCAATCTTTTCCAGGAAGTCGTTCAAATTCTCACGCAGCATCTTTTCTTTGTAGGCTATCTTCAACAAGGCTCGGAAAGTTGAATAATAGCCGGCTGCCGAATTGCGTGAGATGTAAGCATTGGGATGATTAATCTGTTTGCATTTGAGCAGGTAATCCCTGAACTTCTCGCACAGTTCCACGGTGACATCACCAAAGGTACATTTACCGCCGACAAATTTCTCGAAGTGGTTGTAAACGCAATCCCATTTTTCATATTTTTCCCGTGCCTTTGTCCGGAAGTAGGCGAGGAAATCTACCTTTTGCTTGTTTTTGTCCAGAAACCCGAATTCTTCATTGATAAGCGACTGGACACGGATACAGCGGATGGCCTCTGCTTTGTTCAGCATGTCCTGATTGAACATTCTTTGTTGCTCGTTCTTGGGTTTGGCATAGATGTAGATGCCAAGGAATTCCCGGCGACTCATCTTCATCGTGTAAGGATTGCGGATGGCCGGGTAATAATCCAGATAAAGAGATATGCGGTCGTTACGCAATGGTTTTTGTCTCAAAGTTACGTTGGTGCATGTAAGTGTCATAGCTATATTGTTTTTTGATTAATACTTGTTTTTGTTGCAAATAAAATAGGTGTTATGATGGTGGTATTTATCACCGGAAAATAACTTTCGGCTTATTCTATCTTTGGAGGTTCAAAGAACTTGTCCAGCTCTGCCCGCAGAATCTTGGTATATTTACCGACTTTGATACGGGGGATATTATGGTATTTCACATAATGGTAGAGTTGGTCTCGTGTCAGATTGAATCGCTCCATCGCTTCGGCAATGGTGTAGTATTTGGGCTCTTCAGGAGCTATGAGACCTTTGGCGATGTCCACATGTTTCTTGGAGTAGTACACCATGATTCCGACTTTCTTTTTGGGAATAGCATTCTTTGATACAAAAGAATAGATGGCCGTTAGTGTCATGCCGAACTTCTCCTGCATGTCTTGCGTGCTGTACCATTCCTTGATCTCAGGATCGGGAGCTTTCTTTGCAAAGTAATCATCAATATGCTTTTTGCTCCAATAGGTTTTTCCACGGTGAAAGGTTCGTGGAATATTATATTCCTTAGCGATGTGAAATATCCAGGAATCCTTTACGCCATACTTTTCCTTAACTTCAGCGGTGGTATAGAAATCATTAATGGAAGGTTTGTCTCTGACCGGAATCTTAAATTCTATAGACTTATTGAATAAGTTATCAATATCTTCTTTTTTCAATAGAAATTTATATCCAAGTCGGGTGGCTTTTAGTTCACCTCTTTTCAGGTAGCCATAAAGAGTAGGTCGGGTTACTCCAATGTATGTGGCAGCCTCTGTGATAGTAAGAATAGGCTTGTCTCTGATCTTCTCAATCGGCTTCTCCTTGATGACTTTTTCGACAATTTGGTTGTTAGCCTTAATAGAAGCCTCACGTTTCTTCTGTTTATACAGGAGGTTTGCACATCTGTGCGAACAACAGGTTGTAGTTGTTTTATGCGCAATGAATTCTTGCTTGCACCACGCACAGATTCGTCTGATTTCAATGTTGCTACTCATGTTATTTCTCCTTATTTCTCCAATATTTTTGTATAACTCCGTAAAATCCCGTAAAATGGCGTAAAAGTTCTCCACGACCTTGCCAACGATAATCCTCGGATTTTCGTGGTGAGGTACACAGGAGGTACAAAAAATGGCGTAAAAAGGCTTAGCAACGATTATCAACGATACTTGAGCAACAAAAAAGGCGCCCGTAAAGAGCGCCATATTAATCGATCATAATCAATTTAACTATTTGATAATCAAGTGTTTACTTTCCGATGCAAAAATGCTGAAAGATATTCTGAAGCACCATATCATTCGTCACTTCCCCTGCAATATCCGAAATGAAGAAAATACACTCCCGTATATCTTGCGAAAGAAAATCTCCAGATATATGCGTTTCAAGCCCATCCTGTACCCGGTGAATAGCATCTAAAGCTTTACTTAAAACTTCATAATGCCTTACGTTTGTCACAATAATATCATTCTGTGTTACCGTAGGCAGATGTGCTGCGTTAATAAGCATCTTTTGTAACTCGTCGGTCTGTTTACGTTCTTTTGCCGATATGAAGATAGACTTCGTGTATTCTTTAGGAAAGTCCTTTAATAAAGCAGATAATTCTTCTTTCTGCTTTTCCTCAATCAAATCCGCTTTGTTGAATACAACAATTAGTTGCTTCTCTTCACAACGAGGAATGATCTTTTCTGATAATTGCTTTATCTGAGAAGATGCATCAGATGAATCAACCATCCAAAGTACAATCTCCGCTTGATCCAGCTTTTGGAATGTACGTTCAATACCAAGACTTTCAATGGTATCATTTGTTTCCCGGATTCCGGCAGTATCAATGAATCGGAAAGTGATGCCACCTATATTAATAGTATCTTCAATGACATCACGCGTGGTACCATGAATATCACTGACAATTGCTTTATCCTCGTTCAGTAATACATTCAGTAAAGTTGATTTCCCCGCATTCGTTTCACCGATGATAGCTACCGGAACACCATTCTTAATGGCATTCCCAACATTAAATGAATGAACCAGTCGGGAGATAACCTGCTCTATTTCATCTGCGAGTTTTCGCAATGCCGAACGATCAGCAAACTCCACATCTTCTTCGCTGAAGTCAAGTTCCAGTTCGATCATGGAAGTGAAGTTTAGCAACTTACTTCGTAGGTCCGTTAACTCTTTGCTAAAACCTCCCCGCATCTGACTCATGGCCAAACGATGAGTGGCTGCGGAAGAAGATGCAATCAAATCGGCTACAGCCTCCGCCTGACTTAAGTCCATCTTTCCGTTGAGGAATGCGCGTTGGGTATATTCTCCCGGTTGAGCCATACGGCAACCGTTCTTAATCAACAATTGCATTACTTGCTGAAGAATATAGGAAGAACCATGACACGTGATTTCTGTACTATCCTCTCCCGTATAAGAATGAGGAGCCCGGAAAAGACTCACAAGGACTTCATCTATGACTTCTTCTCCATTATAGATACGCCCGAATGTCAGCGTATAAGGCTTTTGTTCACTAAGTAATTTGCCGGCTTTGGCTGGTTGGAAGATGCGGCTTGTAATGGAAATAGCTTCAGGACCGGAAACACGGATGCTTCCGATGGCTCCTCCTTGAGCGGTAGCAATAGCGCAGATAGTATCTTGATTCATTATATTTCTTTTTGGATGATGCAAAGATAATTGTTTCTAAGTAAAAAAAATAAGATTAGACACAACTTGTGTTTTATTTGTTTATATTTGCTGCCGTTCAAACAATGCACATACAAAATATAATGATAGTCTATGGAGCCGGATACAAACTTATATTCACCGAATGAGAATAATGAAATCATACGGGAAAATTCACAAAAGATACTTTCTGTACTTGCCGCACATCAAATAGCTTTATGGGAATATGACATTCCGACAGGGAAATGTAGCTTCACGGACGATTATTTCCGCACGTTAGGCTTGAAAGAGGCGGGAGTAGTCTTTAAAGACATTAATGACTTTTACCATTTCGCATACCCCGAAGATATAAATGCCTATCAGACAGCTTTTGCTAAAATGCTTGCTTCGGAGTCCAAAGCATCTCAGATACAGGTCCGTTGTGTCGGGGAGCATGGTGAAGTGATTTGGCTGGAAGATCATTTCTTGTCTTATAAAGGGAATGAAGAAGGAGATCCGGATAAACTGTTGGCATATACTGTAAATGTTACCTCCCAGTGTGAAAAGGAACAGCATATTAAACATCTGGAAGAACATAACCGTAAAATAATAGAAGCTTTACCCGAATTTATCTTCATCTTTGACGAGAATTTCTTTATAACGGATGTGCTGATGGCGCCGGGTACGATTCTGCTGCATCCGGTAGAAGTGCTGAAAGGAGCGGACGGGCGCAGTATTTATTCTCCGGAAGTAAGTGATTTGTTTCTTTGCAATATTCGCGAATGCCTGAAGGACGGGAATCTGAAAGAGATTGAATATCCATTGGAAGTGGAGGGGAGTAAACATTATTTTCAGGCACGCATCGCCCCGTTTGAAGGTAATACCGTGCTGGCGTTAATACACGATATTGGCGATCGTATCCGTCGTTCCGAGGAATTAATTGAAGCGAAACGGCGTGCAGAGGATGCCGACCGGATGAAGTCTGTATTTCTCGCAAATATGAGTCATGAGATTCGTACTCCGCTGAATGCTATTGTGGGATTTTCGGAGATTATGGTTTTAACGGAGAATGAAGAGGAAAAACATGAATATCTGGAGATTATCCAGAAGAATAGCAATCTGCTGTTGCAGTTGATCAATGATATTTTGGACTTGTCCCGCATCGAATCCGGTAAATCGGAGATGCACTTCCAGCAAGTTGAAATAGCCGGTTTGGTGGATGAAGTGGAGAAGGTGCATCAGTTAAAGATGAAGTTGAATGTGGACTTGAAAGTGGTTCGTCCGCAAGGAGAGTTTTGGACTTCTACCGATCGGAACCGTGTGATGCAGGTACTCTTCAATTTTTTATCCAATGCCATTAAGAATACTGAAACGGGAAGTATCACATTGGGATTGAAACAGGAGGGAGACTGGCTGAAACTGTTTGTCAGCGATACGGGCTGTGGAATTCCGGAAGAGAAACTTCCTCAAATCTTTACTCGTTTTGAAAAACTGAACGACTTTGTGCAAGGTACCGGACTGGGGCTTTCTATTTGCAAGAGTATTGTAGAACGTCTCGGTGGCCGTATTGAAGTTAGCTCGGAACTGGGACAAGGTAGTACGTTTGCGCTTTATCTGCCTTATCAGGAGATACCGGTAGAAGTTGCCGAACGGAGTCTTTCTACTAAGATTGATTCTGAATCCGTACGTCATAAAAAGATTTTGGTTGTGGAGGATATCGAATCGAACTTTGCCCAGTTGAATATCTTACTGAAGAAAGAGTATACTATTCTGTGGGTGCGTAACGGACAGGAAGCAATCAATAGCTTTATTCGGGAAAAACCGGACTTGATATTAATGGATATTCGTATGCCTGTGATGGATGGCATTCAGGCTACAGAGAAGATTCGAACTATTTCTCTTTCGGTTCCTATTATTGCAGTCACTGCCTATGCGTTCTATACGGAACAGCAACAGGCTATTCAGGCTGGATGCAATGCAGTTATCTCCAAACCATATTCTTTGGAGAAACTGAAAGAAACGATAGAAACCTATATCGGATAATTAATTTTCTAAAAGGAGACCAACATTCTGAAAGTTAGATTGTTATTAAAGTAATAATAACAATCTAATTTTTGTTGGAATATGGAGAAAGTGAAAAAGATAGTCCTCATCGGAGCTAGCGGCTTTGTTGGTTCCGCTCTGCTAAATGAGGCATTGAATCGTGGCTTTGAAGTGACAGCTGTAGTTCGTCATCCCGAGAAAATAAAGATAGAGAACGAGCATCTGAAAGTAAAGAAAGCGGATGTCTCTTCGCTCGATGAAGTATGCGAAGTTTGCAAAGGAGCGGATGCCGTTATCAGTGCATTCAATCCGGGATGGAATAATCCTGATATATATGACGAAACCATCAAAGTATATCTGACTATCATTGATGGAGTGAAGAAAGCGGGAGTAAATCGCTTCCTGATGGTAGGTGGTGCCGGATCACTGTTTATTGCGCCGGGATTGCGACTGATGGATTCGGGTGAAGTTCCTGAGAATATCCTGCCCGGAGTTAAAGCTTTGGGAGAGTTTTATTTGAATTTCCTGATGAAGGAGAAAGAGATTGACTGGGTATTTTTCTCTCCGGCAGCAGATATGAGACCGGGAGTACGCACCGGACGTTACCGTTTGGGCAAAGATGATATGATTGTGGATATCGTGGGTAACAGCCATATTTCTGTAGAAGACTATGCGGCTGCAATGATCGATGAGTTGGAACATCCCAAGCATCATCAGGAGAGATTTACGATTGGATATTAATGAAAAAATGGCTTGAAACATACAATACAGAGTATGATTCAAGCCATTCTGTTATGATGGATATATCTCTTATATTCTATCGAGCACAGTCTTAATCAGTGTATCGATTGTATTCTTATATCCGGTATTAGCCTCTTTGATCAGTCGGTTGGCTATCACCATGCAGACGGTCATTGCCTTATGTCCCATCAGTCGGCTAAGTCCTGCAAGTGCCGAACTTTCCATTTCAAAGTTGGTAATCTTAAAGCCTTTATATTCAAATGCTTCAATCTTATCATTTTGTTTCGGGTCTGCTAACGGAATACGGAGTTCACGTCCTTGTGGCCCAAAGAAGCCTCCTGCGGCAATCGTTACACCACGTACCATATCTTCTTTAGCAATCCGGTCAATCAGTTCTTCACTGGCATCAATAACATAAGGCGCAGGGGCACACATATTTCCCGACCAGCCCATGTGATTAAGGAAAGCACGTTCGAAAGGAAGATCGCATACCGCATTACGTCCGGCATAGAAATTCAATAATCCGTCGAAACCGATAGATTTCTGTGAACAGACGAAGGTGCCTACCGGAGTATTTGGCTGCAAGCCGCCGCACGTACCGATACGTACTAACTCCAGTTGGCGGAACTTTTCTTTTTCTTCCCGTGTCTCGAAGTCGATGTTGGCAAGCGCATCCAGTTCGTTCATAACGATGTCGATATTATCGCAACCAATTCCGGTAGAAACCACTGTGATTCGTTTACCTTTATATGTACCCGTGATTGTTTTGAATTCGCGGCTTTCCACTTCACATTCTTTGTTTTCAAAGTGAGAAGCTACGAGTGCTACACGTCCGGGATCTCCTACAAGGATCACTTTATCTGCCAGCCATTCGGGCTTTACGTGAAGATGGAATACCGAGCCGTCTTCGTTGATAATCAGTTCAGAGGATGGAAAGTACTTTTTCATGTTATTGAACGGTTTTAGTTTTACAATAAGTCGTATATAAATAGAAACGCCGGAACCGGATTTTAGTTCGGAAGAGGTATCTTTCTTTTGCAAGTTTAAAGAGAAGATACGCTGATGAACTGAATAGAAATCGGGTTCCGGCGTTGGGTAGACTATTTACTCAACGGCTGGTTGGTGGCACCACCAGCCGTTGGTTTGGCAATGTTTTCGCGCATTGAAGTATCAGCTTCGATATTTTTCATACGGTAATAATCCATTATACCCAGATTGCCGCTACGGAAGGCTTCTGCCATTGCTTTAGGTACTTCCGCTTCCGCTTCGATTACTTTGGCACGCGCTTCCTGTGCTTTAGCTTTCATTTCCTGTTCGGAAGCGACAGCCATTGCACGACGTTCTTCTGCTTTAGCCTGTGCGATGTTCTTGTCTGCATTAGCCTGGTCAATCTGCAAAGCTGCACCAATGTTCTTACCTATATCGATATCCGCGATATCAATAGACAGAATTTCGAAAGCAGTTCCTGCATCCAATCCCTTACGAAGTACGAGTTTAGAGATAGAATCCGGATTTTCGAGTACTGACTTGTGGTTTTCCGAAGAACCGATAGAGGAAACAATACCTTCACCTACACGGGCAAGGATGGTATCTTCTCCGGCACCACCGACCAACTGCTTGATGCTGGCACGTACCGTTACACGAGCTTTCGCTATCAGCTGGATACCGTCTTTGGCTACCGCAGTAACAGGAGGAGTATCAATCACTTTCGGGTTTACAGACATCTGAACAGCTTCAAACACATCACGTCCGGCAAGGTCGATAGCGGTTGCCATCTGGAATGACAGCTCGATGTTCGCTTTCGATGCGGATACCAGCGCATGGACTACTTTTTCTACATGGCCTCCGGCAAGGTAGTGGGCTTCCAGTTCATCACGGGTGATGTTCTTCAATCCGGCTTTGTGGGCTTCGATCATGCCCGGAACAATGATATACGGCGGAACATTACGGATACGCATCAGGAAGAGTTGAATCAACGAGATGTTAACGCCTGATACTTTAGCCGACAACCAAAGGAAGAACGGCACATAATGGAAAAATAGTATTAGGAAAATAATACCTCCAACAATCATAACGATAGGTAAGTACAAAGATGTTTCCATTGATAATTTATATTAAGTGAATATTATATTTTGTGTTTCTCGACCAGGATGGTACCGTCAGCGATGCGGCTCACAATGATGGGAGTCTTTTCATTGAGGAAGCCGTCTATCGATCTTACTTCCACGATGTTACCGTTAATCTCAGCATAACCGATTTGTGCCAGGCGGGTAGTGCTGATTCCTGTGTCGCCTACCTTGACGCTCTTCTCCGCACTGCGGTCTACTTTTGAGTCAATATCTTTTTTCAAAGCCAGCTTATCCAGCATCTTCGAACGCATGAACCAGATAAGCGAACCGATACAGGCGACAGCCGATATCCCTAAAGTGATAAATCCTCCTGCCATACCCAGATTGGCGAAAGCGTAATAGTTGGCATAGAGAATACAAGCAAGTGCTGAAATGCCCGCCAGGCTAATCCCCGGAATGACAAACAGTTCAACCAAAAATAGTATTACTGCAGCAATGATGAGAACGGTGATAATCAGTATGTCCATAACTCTGTATTATTTTGATTTTGTTTTTTCGGCATTACGCACACTTACTCCAAGAGCATCCAGTTCTTCATTCATTTGCAGAATTCTTTTTTCCAGATCAAGGATTGCGGGAGCGAGTTTTTCTTTTCCTTGTTGGTTGGCGCTTGCATATTGCTGGCGCAGACCGTTCAGTTTATCTTCCTGTTGCAGATAATCTTTTTCCAGTTGCCGGTAACTTTGGAACAGTAGCTTTGCTTTGGGAGATTTGAAATCACTCAACAGATAATAGGTCGTGTTATCATCGATGACAAACTCGAATTCAACCACACGACGTTCCTGTGGCTTATGATTGATTACCTCTTTCAGACGTTGCAATGCTTCTGTAACTATATTTTCATCTTTCCAAGTTTCCTTCAGTGAATGAATCTGCGCCAGACGGATCATCTGCTGCGGGTCCATCGCCTCATAATTATAAGTCTGTTTAGACGAATTAGGAATGAATACATAGATGCAAACCTTCTCTTCGGGCTGGAAACGGTCGGAGGCAAACCAACCCAGATTATTGTATTCGTCGATGACGTACATATAATCATTATAAGGTGAATTGAACGGCATTCCCACATTTTCCGGTGTCAGATAAGAGTCCGTATTTGTGTTGTAACGAGTGACAAAAATATCATATCCTCCCAGTCCTTCGCCATCGGTTGCATAATAAATAGTAACACCATCCGATAAAACAAACGGGTAGTTGGCATTTCCGGATTCGTTGATGCTGCCGGGCAACGGGCGACCGTTGCTCCATTCATTCAGTAATTTATTCTTGGAGAATATGTCCAGATTTCCTCTTTCTCCCTTTTCGCTATAATAGATTTTATTACCGATTTCTGTTTCATAAACTGTTCCCGGATGATCTCCTTCGGTCTGGAAGAATTCGTTGAATGTAAATAGCTTGCCAGACTCTTCACTGATCTTGTATGCGCTCAGGAAATTTGCTTTATCTACCACGAAACTGTCAATAATGCACACGTCTTCTACTCCTTTGAGCATACGCAGGTCAGCTTTGCTCTTTTCCAATAGAGCTTCAGCTTCTTCCGTCGATCTTTTGCGTTTGCTGAGGTCGGCGATATATTCTTCAAAGCAGTTGACTGCATCTTCGAAACGATAAGTATCATTGTAAGCTTGTCCCAGATAGAGTTGTCCACCGGCTACCCGTCTTTTTACAGCGGTTTCGAGATACTTCACGGCTTCTTCCGGTTCTCCGGTTTTCAGGCAGCAGACACCGTACCAATAGCTGTAGTTACCATTGGATGGTTGAGATTTGGCATATTTCTGAAATACGGGTTTGGCTTGTTCGTAGTCACCTTTTGTAAATAAGGTGCGTGCCTGTTCCAATGTTTGTGCAGATACTCCTCCGAGGAAGAAACTGCAAATTATAAATAGAATATATTTTCTTTTCATTGTTTTATTCACTAATCCATGCATCAATTGTTCAAAAGTACAAATTTATTAGAAATAAACCCTTTTTCAGAGATTCTATTATGTTAATTCTTCTTTAAATCATTCTTTTCGCTTACTTTTGCAGCCGATTTTTGAAGATATGACACAATTTACGGAAGAAGAGAAGACGATCCGCCGTATTGAACGGCGATTCAATAAAGGAGTGGTGCAGTATCGACTGATAGAAGAAGGGGACAAAATCCTTATCGGACTGTCGGGCGGGAAAGATTCGTTGGCACTTGTAGAGTTGCTGGGCAAGCGGGCGCGTATTTATAAGCCTCGGTTTTCTGTGATAGCTGTCCATGTGGTGATGAATAATATTCCTTACCAAAGTGATACTGAATATCTGAAAGCATATTGTGACTCTTTTGGAGTGCCTTTTGTGCAGTACGAAACGTCCTTTGATCCTGCTACGGATACGCGCAAGTCTCCCTGCTTTCTTTGTTCCTGGAATCGTCGGAAAGCTCTGTTTACGGTTGCCAAGGAGCAAGGATGCAATAAGATTGCTTTAGGACATCACATGGATGATATTTTGGAAACATTGTTGATGAACATTACTTATCAGGGGGCATTCAGTACGATGCCGCCTCGCTTGGTGATGAAGAAATTTGATATGACAATTATCCGACCGATGTGTATGGTGCACGAGGCTGATCTGATTGAACTGGCTGCATTGCATGACTACCGGAAACAAGTGAAGAATTGTCCTTATGAATCACAGTCCAGCCGAAGTGATATGAAGGGTATTCTGCGACAGTTGGAAGCGATGAATCCGGAAGCTCGCTACAGCTTGTGGGGGAGCATGACGAATGTGCAGGAAGAATTGTTGCCGGATAAAATAGACTGATAATTACTGATTTTAGTATATAATAAGATGAAAGGTTTCTATACAATTTTATTACTCATTGTATCCAATGTCTTTATGACCTTTGCATGGTATGGGCATTTAAAGATGAAACAAGAGTATTCTTGGTTTGCTGCTCTTCCGTTGATAGGTGTGATTACCTTTAGTTGGGTTATTGCATTTTTTGAGTATAATAAAACGGAAAAACCCAACTGGAAATTTAACACTTTACGTTGATATATAATAATGTATAGTAGAATTAGAATAATATGAAAGCTCTCTACACAATTTTATTGCTTATAGTATCAAATGTCTTTATGACTTTTGCTTGGTATGGTCATTTAAAGATGAAGCAGGAATATTCTTGGTTTGCTGCTCTTCCTTTGATAGGTGTAATAGCCTTTAGTTGGTCAATAGCTTTTTTTGAGTATTCTTGTCAAATTCCAGCGAATCGCATTGGATATGTAGGTAATGGAGGACCATTTTCATTGATGCAGTTGAAAGTTCTTCAAGAAGTAATAACTCTTATTATATTCACAGTTTTTACAACTGTATTCTTTAAAGGTGAAGCTTTGCACTGGAATCATATAGCTGCCTTCGTTTGCTTGATATTGGCTGTTTATTTTGTATTTATGAAATAGTTATAGAAAAGAGCAGCATAAGAGTTTCTTCAAATGCTGCTCACTTTTAGTATGCGTAAATCTTTTATTCCACTCTCTGATAAGAGTACTTCTGACCTGTGGGTGTTACTCCATCAGCTTCCAATTCCTGCACTGATAAGGTCATAGAATTAAGTAACAGAATATCATTGATAATCCATTCTTCTTCATCGTTGTACATTTCATAGAGCTTGTTACCGTCTATCTTGTACTTGCCCACTTCCTTGTAAGAGCTATCTTCTGTACTTGTATATTCAAATGTACCATCATTCTTATAAGTTACATGGGTGGCGATAGCGTTACCACTTGTCATCTTCCATTTACCTATAATAAGAGAAGCATAATTATCTTCTCCTTTGATTGTACCATTATCAATATCTATTTCATAACTAAGTGTATTCTTATCTCCATCATAAGAAGTTATGGTAGCATCAAATTTCCAAATATTAGTGGAACTGTCAGATAGTTTAAAATCAACTTTATATTGGTCGTTATCAATTAAGTTTGATAGTTCCTTCAACTCTGTAAGCCAAATCTGCTGTTTGGTTGTTCCATTCCACCTTCCAATAAAAGCTCCATCTTCGTCAAACCAACGATAGATAATTTCACTATGAGATAAGGGTGCATAAACTTCTACTGCATCCATTCCAACACCATCACCTGTTGGTATAGTGAATGCACAAATACTATCACCATCCAAAGTATAGCAATAATCTCTTATGAGTACGCTGTTGTCGTACCAATTAAAGACGTTATCATCTCCAAGCCCTCTAATCTCTTTAGACTTACCATTGTTATAAAAAAGCGTACTGTATAACGAGGCTGCTGCATCTTCTTTAAAATTGTATCTTAATATTGTAATGAATTGGGATGGATTTATAATATAATTCCACATTGGAGTCATCTTAGATATGGTCATGTCCTTATATCCATCAAACTCTTTAAAAACTTTACATGAAAGTTGGAACTCAGAGCTACATGTACCCTCTGCCAATTTTTCCTTAGTCGAATTATGGTAAGTAGCAACCCACAAATGATTATCCTTTAATCCTGTAAAATTAGCTTGCTCCTTGTTTATTATTGTATTGTTTGCATGGATGAAATAGTTTAATAAATCAATATCCTTATAGTCCGTAATTCCATATTCTTTGCAAATAAGTTCTAACGATGTTTCACCTCCAGATGTTGTTGGGGAATTTACCTCCAATTCATCATCGCCACAGGAACTAACTCCCATGCTTAATGCAACCAATA
Organism: Bacteroides sp. B1-V-101; assembly: GCF_023656585.1. Taxonomy (NCBI): domain Bacteria; kingdom Pseudomonadati; phylum Bacteroidota; class Bacteroidia; order Bacteroidales; family Bacteroidaceae; genus Bacteroides; species Bacteroides sp. B1-V-101. Next base: position 39,432 of record NZ_JAMOKH010000035.1, read on the forward strand.
GTGAGGTTGCTAATAATCTAAATATTTTCATTCTTAATTAATTGTTTATGGATTCAATGGAATTAATAGAATCGTTATTTATTGGCTTATTCTTTGATTGACGAACAGTCATTCTATCTTTAACGGACTTGTCATTTACAATTTCTCTTAATCTCTCAACTCTTATTCCATAATTAAAACCTTGTGTATTATTAATGCCTGCAAAATTTATAGCTACCAATTCCCCATATTGATTAACAACAGGGCTACCACTTGAACCTTGTAGAGCAGGTATTGAGTACATTATCTTAATGCTATCAGTGTTTTGACTGATATAACCTTGTGTAATTTGTGCCTTAATTCCATCATTGGTTAATGCTAATGTTGGTCCTTGATTGTAACCTATCATATATAGTTTAATTTCTTCATCGTTATGAGTTTCATTATTATAAAGATTAAAAATGTATTTATCTTGTGGGATGGTGAACCAACTAATTGTTCCAGCATTATGAATGTTACTCCAACCTACTTCCATTTGCTCATAAGACCATTTAGGAGCTTCCCCTAACTTGCAAACATTCCAGAAGTTGTTACCATCAGCAATTTGGATTATTCCTAAATCATAATTAGGAACATCTTTTACTACGAAACAATCTATTAAATCATTACTTGATGTTATATGGCTTCCATTATATGCTATTTTGATTTCAGAACACAGCTCCACTTCAAAGTTACTTAATCCCATTTCCCTTAAACGGTTATCTCTGTATTCTGTGTATGCTTTTATTGTTTTCTTACACATTTGAATTCCTTCTATCATCATAGCATAGCCTTGTGAATTGAGTCTTTTATTATCTCTAATTTCCTTTTCAAATATATCTAAATCATGTTGCTCTATTGCAATTCGTTGGTTGCATTTATCTATTTCTTCTTTTAAGTATGTAATAAATGCTTGATAGATAAGAGCTTTGTTAGCAGTAGGATTGATTACGTGACTGTTAGTAACAATCGTTCCTCTTGGAGATATGATGAAACCTGTGCCAAATGTTGTACTCTTAATAGTGTCATTTACTTCATTAAAATTATTGGATATGGTATGAGATATGTTTTTAAGTTCCCCATCTTGTAATTTAGAGAAGACGTAGTTGGTTGAATAGAATCCATTATTTGATAATGTGATTTTATAATAATATGTATTCTGAATTAAGACAACTCCAGAAGAAGTTTGCTCATATAGTTGCTCTTGCGTGTAACTGTTCTTTTTAGATGTACACGTTACCATGCTAAGAATGATTAACCCATAAAGAAGATGCTTCATAATCTCTTGACAATTACGCTCACCTGTTCCCTATGGATAAGCTATTATAAAAATAAAAGAGCATGGGAACTATTGAATATTACCCTATTTGAGGCTCTGGACTGCCCTAAGTTAAGTAATAGACAATAGCCCATGCTGAATGTATATATCCACTACTCCATAAAGATGAAGTAGGTATATTGCATTAGCATGAGCATATTGAACTACTATCCCTAACCTATGAAATTGTCCAGATTCCAAATAGAGGATAATTCGTTATGCTCTCATTAAATTATGTCCTTCCAACTCCCTATCTCATTAGTTCATTGGAATTGGTGCAAAGATAATGAAAGGTTTTAAATCACTAAGCATGGAGTGAGGAGAAATAGTAAATCTCCTGCTCTCAAACATAGTCTGAATGAGATATTTAGTCAGAGTTGCATCTAAACTCTCTAAATCCATGTGGGTATCAAATTCACTTCTCGCCATATAAGGACTAAATTCTGAATATTTTTACCTGCCTTGAATTACTGTCTTTAAGTCAGCATATTGTTGGATATTCAAGAAGTGCTACCTGCGACATTATTAATAAGAGTTGAGATAATTCTAAAGCCTGTAAATTAATGGAATTGAATTACTTCTATAAGGCTGAAATGCCAAACTACCAAGTTTGTACTTTAGAGGTATCTAAGCTTAATATTTTTTAGTCGCTACATTTAGACTATTAAAGCCTATATCTTCATTTGAATTTTAGGGTAGGACAAACTTGGGTTGGAGTATATAAAGCTAAACCTTGCTCCTTATTTGTCCTGCCTTTCAAAATGACTTCACGACATCAACCCTGCTCTGACAAGTAACCTCTTGACTTGTGTAATCTGAAACTTGCATCCCTTAGATGTAACAAAACCTTGCTCATTCAAGAGACAAGTCATTTCAGATAAAGATTTGCCTTGCATAGATAATGACCGTAACAGTGCTATCGCTCTCATGTTATTTGGATTGTTATCAGCTTTAGCCTTGTTGGTAACGATACTATGCTGAACGGCTTGTTCAAATTTATTCATCAAGTTCTCTGCTTTACCAAGCTGCACACCCCTTGCTTTCTTGGCTTGAAGTGACTGCTTAGTTCTCTGACTGATTAGTCCTGCTTCATATTCAGCTATGCTGCTGATGATATGCAAAATTAGTCTGTTGGCTTGTGGAAAGTCACAGAACACAATCTCAACATCACTCTCCAATAGCTTTGAAGTAAATGCCACATTCCTTGACAGTCTATCCAATTTGGCTACAATCAGAATAGAATTTGTTTTCCTACACATCGCTAAAGCTGCAAGAAGTTGAGGTCTGTTAGATTTCTTCCCACTCTCCGTTTCAATATATTCAGCAAGTATGGGTTTATTCTTTACATGGTTGTGTATAATCTCTCGTTGTGCTTCTACACCAAGACCAGAGATTTGTTGCTTCATGGTGGATTGTCTTAGATATGCTATGTATGTCTTCATAATTCACAATTATTAATAGTTGGTTACAAATGCTGAACGAACATTCAGTTTATGTAAATAAGGACACCCAACTTAAAAATTGAGTGCCTTCTACCTTATTATAATTCTCCCTCGTCAGCAAAACTGTAATATCCTGTATCTGTTAATATGAGGTGGTCTAAAACTGTAATTCTCATTAGTCTTGCAGCTTCTTTGACCTGCTTAGTAATCTCCATATCCTGCCTGCTTGGTTTCAGATTACCGCTTGGGTGATTATGTGCAAGAATGATAGCTACTGAATTGGTGAGCAATGCAGCTTGTAGGATAACTCTGACATCAGCACAAGTTTCAGTAATTCCACCCTCTGATATGAGAGTGTAACCTAAAATTTGTTTGGCTTGGTTTAGAAACAAGACTTTAAAATATTCCTTGTAACAGATAGTTCCTTCCTTATAGGTAGGAAGTAAGTATTTATAAGCATCCTCTGAACAACTTACTTGATGCAGACTTTTAAATTTGGGTTTGTAGGACAGTTCCACTTCTCCCACAGTATAATCTATATCCATAATTTGATGTCTTAATAAGCTGGTAGATATAAAGAAAGGACAACTAATTGAATAGCTGCCCTTTCCTCTCTCAATCAACAATCCACTCAGCCCAAGAACCAAGCGTATTCACTGTCTCCTAATTTGGCACGTTGAATGCCTTGTACAAACTCTGTACAGTTAAGATTCCTTTCCAAGAAGTTATCTATGTAACTTGATTTTACAGAACCATTGAGCAGGTTTAAGAGCTGCCAGCCTGTAATGCTGTCCCCTGTGCTTTTAAAGTTCGCATCAGAAACGAATGCTCTGCAAGCTGCATTAATTTGACTGTCTCCCAACAATAGACGAGGTAAGTGTTTCTGTTGGTTGGGTGTAAGAGCTTGATATAATCTCATCCTACCTATTATCTGACAAAACTCGCTTGTTGAGATTGACATCTGCCCAAGTGTCCTTAACAGATGCAGGTCTTTGGATGGATTGTAAGCATGGAACAGATTTAATGCTGCTGCATATAGTTCCTGTACGCTTAGGACTTCTACCTTATCCTGTAAACCGTCAGTGGTGAGCATTAAATTTGAACACACACGATTCCTAAAACCTATGAAGATTTTAAATCTCTCCACAGATTTCTTACTGTATAGGTTAATCTCGTTATATGCTCTCACTCCACCAATGGATAACGCTAAACGATTACCGTATTCATCGTGTACAATGGATGGAATTTCAAAGCAGAAACACATTCTCTGATAGAACAAAGTTTTCTCTTCGTCTGTCAGTTCAGAAGCCTTCTTACCTAATGCACTTGGTATTCTACCATTGATAGGGTGTGAGATTCTAATCTCTGGCATATCAAACTGTTCTCCATGAAAGTAATCCTTAGCAGCATCTACTACTGCACCTATAAAGGATTGGTGACTAATGGTTTCTTCCATTGATGCAAAACTTGGAATGATGCAGTCTTGTTGTAGATGCTGTAAGGTTACTTCCTGTGTATTAGCTTCAATGAAATGGTTTACTTTCTTGGGTGCTGCAACTTCTTCCACAATAATTGCTTCTTCTGCAAACTCACCCATGTTTAATGATTCTCTACGCTGTGCCATAGCTGGCATAATTACTAAATCTCTCATAATGAAATTGAATTAAATGGTTATTGATTGAATGGATTTAACAAGAACAAACCTAAAACACAAGTGAATTTCTTTGCTTGCATCTTAGGCTGTTCTATGTCTTTCCCTAAAGATTCTTTCAAAGGGAATGAGGAGCATTAGTAAATTATTGGTAGGCTGTGGCAATAGTACATCGTGCCCCCTCTCAGATTAAAAAGAATGCTTATTTCTGTCAGCAGTCAGACTGCATTGTTAAAGCATTCTTTTTTATTTAAGAGCTATAAGGGGGTGTTTATGTGGGTAGGGGTGTCTCGCTTGTGGTTCTGTTAGATTAATTTTGGATATTATCATTAAAGAATGAATCGTACTTTTCATTACCCATGTTGAGAATGAACAGATTGACTTGTGCCCTTGTTATCGCAGTATATATAAGCTCAACAGATTCAAAATCTTGTATAGAATCACTTTTATGTGGCTCAATGATTAAAAAGACTGTGTGTGATTCCCAGCCCTTAAAGCTGTGTATAGAAGATAGCTTTACAGTTCCTGTTTTTATTGAGAAGTGATTTCTTCTGTATCGTCTGATTGTATTTATCCTCTCTTCAAAGTTGTTTTTAGATTTGGTCTCTAATTCGCTTTTATCATATTCTTCTTTAGTTTCAAATGTAGTGGTTGTATTCTCTTTTAATTGAGTCCTTATAGAGTATTCTATTTCTCTTAAAATATCAGCAGTACCAGATAGAATAGTAATGTCTGCTGGGTTAAGGCAATATTTCTTACAAGTCCCTTTATAGATATTGAATATCCTTTCTGTGCTGGCTTTCGCTCCAATATTGGCATATTTAATATTCCTTTGTTCAAAATCAAGCATAGGGTTATCTAACACAACCATATTGTCAATGGTGTATTTATTCTCTAAGAAATGGTGCTGGAACTTCATCGCTAACTTCCCTATTTCACTTGTGAATCTTTTAGAAGCGTTGAGAGACTTGTTCCAGTTTCCTGCGATTGTTTTAATTATTGGTTCTTTGTTCTCATCTAACGGTCTTCTGTAAATATTTTGCTTCTCATCTCCAAACACAACAAATTCACTATCCTCGTATAAGAAATATTTGGTAATTATTTCCAGCCATTCAGTTTGGTAGTCTTGTACCTCATCTATGAATATAGCTTTGTACTTCTTAATGTGGTTCTTTACAGGCTCAAAGAAATTAATATCTGTATAAGATTTTAATCCTTTTATGGGTAGGTTATAGTTGTTTGCTTCTGATTTAATAAACAGATGATAGTTGGTGATATAGAATTTCTCCCAAGGATAACTCTCTCTTACGTCATTGATTTTGTCGCGAATGTAATTCTTAAGGGATAGATTAAATGTTAGAATTAATATTTCACTATTAGTTCTTAGATATGCATTGACAGCTCTCTTTGCAAGGACAAGAGTTTTACCACTTCCTGCAATCCCTTTTATTTTACGTCTGGGTCTGCTTTCACTTCTAATAAGTTCTGCTTGTGCTTTAGTGTACTTAATATTAATCCCTTCTTCTAATTGATGAAAAGGTGGCTTGAGGTAGCGTTTGAAATTATTGTAAATATCTTCATCAAATAAGAAAGAAGGTTGTTCTATTCTTATCTTGCTGAAATATTCTTCTAAGTTTTGCAGTGTAAGAGAATCATATCCCCAATATTGTATATATTTTATGTCTTTTAAAAATTTGGTCTTATTATCTTCCTTGGATATATTCTCATGTATAAACTTCTCAATATTATCTTGGGACATCTTATGGAAGTAAACAAGTGTATATATAATATTTGAATAGTACCACTTATTCATTTTCTTCTCTAAGAAAGTACTTATGTGTAATGAGACAAGATTCTCTTTATAGTAATTTATTTGAGAGAAAGGTGATTGAACCTTTGTTGAAGTTGAATTATTCCACCAATCCAAATCATCATTAATAGCATAGTCAGTTAAATCCCAATCATTTACAGATATGATTATAGCTCCACATCCCTTTTTAAGAATAACAATATTGGGTCTGTCACCATTTATGAAAGGATGGTAATATATCTCAAACTCCATATTTAGATTCTTTTGTAAAAAGTCTAATAGGATTAGTTCTCCTTCTGTTGCTGGTTGGTGGAGATGCTGGATTGTATAGAAGTCAGGATGAATTTGTGCCATTGAATTGATATATAAGGTTATATTGCAAATATATAACTAATATGCCTTTAAAAGAAAGAACTCTAAATCTTTTTAGTAGTCTGGAACTTTTATTGCCATATCTTTATAAGATTAAATCTGGCAGTTCTTCCTTGTCTTTTACCTCCTGCTTCCTGCCTACCAACCCATTTGATAATGATTTCATAAGAGCGTGCATATCCTTAACTTCCTCAAAATTATTCTCCTTGTACTTCTTATAAATCATGCACTCCCTTGAAATGGGGTTTCCTCTGCTCTCGTTAAATGCTATCATGTGTTCAAAGTCAGCTTTCACTTCCTCCACATATTTATCTTTGGGTAGGTCTATAAGCAAACCTTTAGCCTTTAATATGATTGAATCTCCAACTTCATCTAACAAGTCCATATCCCTTAGTTGTTCTATGTAGTTAGAAATAGTACCATGTCCCATGTGGATTAGTTCTTTCAGTTTTCTTACAGATAAGGTAATTGTATGACTGTGTGGCTCTGCTGCACTGAATAGTTTGAGTATAAATCCTCTGAGCTTTAAATCCAGTGTACTGTTATATGAATCATAGAACTCTCTGCTGATTCTTCTGTAATGTCCAAAGCTGACAGGAAAGAATATATAATCTGTCCAAGTCCTGTCATTCCTGCCACTGTCCTTATTCTGTATGCTGACTTCCCCTGTGGCTCTTAACTTGTCATTGAATGATTTGGAACTCTTACCACCTTTATAGTTGGCAGGTTTCTCTCCAACGAATGATGCAAGCTGGTCTATCGTGGTGTCAGTGGTCGGTATATATTTGTCTGCTGTCAATAGTAACACGTATGTCCTGTAAACATCAGCACAACCTAACTTCTGAATCAGATTGTTGCTCATTACTGTATATTCCTTGAATGGTAGCTTCTCGTAACTCATAAGGCAATCGCTCAATATGTTTGATTAAAATGATTTGGTTGGTCTTTAATAAGAATCTCATTTTAGAGGAACTTAATTTGTTTGACTTCCTAAGTTCGCTCAGCTTGTTATAGAAATGATTGTTATAAATCCACATATCATTGATTTTAGTCACTCCCAGCTTACAGATTACCTGTGCGGTGTCCGCAAGGACATTGCATAGGTCTTATTGGAATGTAGCGTAGGAATGTAGAGAGGGGGTGTTTAGACACGCAGTAAAAAGTGAATAAGCACACCTCCCAAATTTGACAATATGAATCTCTCAGTTTCAATTTTTATCTTGTCAGTAAGCCAACTTCTGTAATGCGATATAATAAGTAGTAACCTTTCCATTCTTTTTTCTCCTTGTCTTTAGATAGTTATTAAGATTAGCCCACAATCCAATGTGAACCTTGTTATCTTTTACTCCCTGTTTAAGAGCCTTAACCCTTATCTGTTCATAAGTAAATTCTTCCATTTTAGATATTCTGAATAGTTTGTAGTCCGTTAATCTGTGTGGTGGGATTATCTGTTTGTGGTACTGTAAAGATAGTAATTCCATGAATGAGGGACTAATGATAAGACCACACATTTAGTAATCAGACTTGATGCTATTCAGAATGTCTAAGAACTTGGGGAGAGTAAGTCCACCTGTCACATGGACTTTATTGTTAATTGGTTATGCGGTTTCTACAGGCTTGTTGCTATTCTCATTCATATATTGGAACCATTTCTCAAAATTCTTATAATATTGTTTGGCTTCAGCACTACCGTCTGGTTTCTGATTACTAAACCACACATCTTTGTCAATCATGGCAACTAACTGTTGGATTTGGTTAATCTCTGGTTTGTATTCATTGTAGAACAACTTAAATCCTTTAGCTAATCTTCCATTGTTATATGTGGATTCAGAGATTTTACTGCTCTTGAAAGCCTTTAGAACTTTATCACCTAACTCTTGGGTGGTTGCATTCAACTTTAAAGATTTAGGTAGTCTGTTTATGCCCATTTTAAGGTCTTTGGCGACATTGGCTTTAATTTCTGCTTGTCCTAATGTATAAAAACTATAGATTACGTCAGACTTCAATCCTGTTTCTTGAATTTGTGCTTCAATATAATCAATTCTCTCGTTTCCTGTTTGGAACTTTGATTTGCTAAAGTCTTTATAATTCCAAGGTCTGCCATTGTTGATAGAAGCTGTAAATAATGCTAAACTCATATTCTCTGGCTTCTTAATGGTTTCAGTCATTTCTTCCTCATTAAAATCAAGAAAACCTTCTACCTCCAGTATGAACATGGCTATCATTCTGTGTTGTCCATCTACAGGAGCTTTAGCTGCTACTCTTTCAGTAGCATTTGTAACCTCTTCTGTATTCAGCATCCAGTTGTCTATTGAAAGAGGTTTGGCATTGGACTTAGGTACAATGGAAACTTTTAATAATTTCTCTCCTGTTAAATCCTCGCTGCCAACTAACTTAATCTTACCCATTGCTGCATTGAAGCCATATTTCTCAATCATAGAATAGCACTTCTTTACATTCTCTGCTACGATTTCACGATTGCTGCCATAAAAATAAATAGTCATCATATTTTCTTTGCAGTTTTTAGACTGGTGCGCTCCAGCTTTTGTTAATTTTGATATTGCAAAACTACCTGCTTCTGGGCTGATTAAAAGAGAGAAATTAATGAGTGGTTTTACTTCCCCTCTTAATTGTCAGCTCGTCCGCTATCGTTTTTGACGCTGCAAAGATGGGATATAATGGCAGGATTAAAAGAGAGAAAAAAAGTCCTGCTTTCATGTACCCTCTTAATGGTATGAAGCAGGACTGTGCTAATTATTAGAAGTTTATTAGCAATATATGCTGTTCACAGTATCAATTCTCTTGTCTTTATATTGCTTGATGTAGCCTTTTAAAACATCTTCATCTTCTGAGAATTTATTATGTTTGGATAACTTGGTGAAATAGATAAGCCTTGATATGAGCAATGTCTTACTAAGTGATATGGTACTTCCTTTCTTTTGTCTGACATTAAACTGCTTATTATATGGAGATAGATTGAAGAAGTCGTTAAACATTTTATAAAATAGGTATATCTGAATGGATTCCTTTTCTTCTGCATGGGTGCTTATGCTGACTTGTTGGCTCTGCATCCAAGGATGTTCCTCTATCTCCTTTAGGTTATTGATGATGGTAGTAGCCAAGTAGCCTATTGCATTGGCATTGTCAATTACTATCTGATGCTTGCCCTCTACTTTTACAGAGATAGTGATAGGTTTCTTAAAACTCACTCCAAATTGGTTAATCTCCTTATGGTTGTCAGCTATGGCTTTGGCGAATTTGGTGAGCTGTTCTATTCCAATGCCTGTAGCTTTCATTCCATCCAAGCACGTTCCACAAGTATAGTCAAAGATGAACAGAAGTAGAAACCAGAACTTATCTATATCAATTCCTAAACCTTTTAGTGTATTCTGTATGTCTTCATTGGCTATATAATCTTCGTATGTGAAGTTACCATATAGCTTATTCTGATTGTATCTTCTTATGAATAAGGGTAAGGCGGTTGTGCCATAAATATATTGTTCTCCTGTTTCATGGTCTATATCATAATCTGGTACATAAAGTACTGCTACTTCCTCCATGTATTCAAGTAACTTTATGTCTTTAGGGAAATAAGTTTCTTCAAGTCTTTCAATTGGTCTCATATCTTTGCTTATATGGTTTGGAAGCAAAGATAATTAAAAAGGATGAAGTTATTCCTTTTTAAATGGTCTGAGCCTACCATCCAAACCTGCTTTATGTAGTTCTTCTAAGTATCTTTCTCTATAACTAAGGTCAAGATGCAAGGCTCTTTCTTTTGCAAGGTCTGATTTAAGATATTCTTGTAAAGTCATAGTCTTTGTTTTCCTAATCATTTCTATGCTAAAGTTCTTCATATCACTGGACTTTAAAGTATCATAGTTAGCTGTTATAATTCCTTTTTTATCAATCGTCCAGTTGTCTAATAGGAGAGAAGCCATTGCAATGCTTCTGACTTTCGTAATAGCTATATAGAATTTAATTCCATTAAGGAACTGTACAATATAATATCCCTGCATGGTAGTGACAGGAATATAATTCACTCTCTCCAAATATTTATGATATAGTTCTCCTTGTTCTTCGATGCTAAGGTTTTGAAGCTTCTCTTTACCATTATTATCTTTAATCCTTTCGATGTCTGCCATCTTTTTACTCTGTGACTTTTTATATCTTATAATTTCTTTATCAATAGATTTTATCTTCTCATCTAACTGGTTCTGTTTCTCTTGGATAATGTTTAAAAGGGTAGGGTTGGTGGTTAGTAGAAACTTATTGGCATTATCTTGGCTTTCATTAGATAAGTTCTCTTTATCAAGATATAGGGCAGACAAACGTTTCTCAATTCCAGCTATTTCCTCTTGTAGCTCTGTAACTCTATTGTCTGTTTGGTTCCTAAAGAAGTTGATATATTCTGCTGTGTGCATAGATTTGAAAAGACTATATAATATTTCATTCGTAAGGTCGTAAGAAACTTCATCAATATTATATTTACAGAAGTCTGGGTGAGATTTCCTATCAACACAGCTACATCTATATGTTAGTTTTGAAATTCCTGCTGCTGGCTTTTTGTCTTTTACAGTCATGGCTCTCCCACATCTACATCTGATGATTCCTTTTAATGGATTATGATTGACTTTTCCAGTTGGAGTATTTTTATAGTTGTTTTTAATCAGCTCTTGTGCTTTCATAAAATCCTCTTCACTGATAATAGGTTTTATTCTAACCTTGATGGTATAAGGTTCTTCTCTACCTAATCTCTGTGTTCTTCTTCTGATTCCTCTATAAATATCACTATGGATATAGTTGCTTAGAATGGCAACAGTGCTGTAATATCCTCTAAAAGTAATATTCCTTTCATTGAAATATCTGGCTACTGCTCCCAGTGTCTTACCAGAGTTTACTAAAGCGAAGAGTCTTTTTATATTCTCTACTTCTTCTGGTACTTCTTCTAAAATATATTTAGGACGTTTCCCATTGGGGTTAGGAACTGCTTTATATCCATAAGGTATTTTTTGGTCTACAACTGCATAAGGATAAGCTTGGAAGAGAGCTTGCTTCCCATCTTGGTTCTTCTTTTTAATATCCAATCTTTCTTGTGCTGCTGCCCATGCTTTGATAGTGAGGATAAGTATTTCTGTAATGTCTAAAAGTTTATTAGCTTCATAAATTTTACTGGGACTATCTAAGAGTATTACAGATAATCCTTTATTAATAATCTGTTGAATGTTGTAAACTGTCTCTGTTACATCTTCTTGCCTGCTCAAACGTGATAACTCAGAAATTACTATCATGTCTGCATCTTTGTAGGTTTTACTTTGTAATTCGATATAACCTTTTCTGTCTGCAACCACACCAGATATTCCAAAGTCCTCAATAATTTCAATTAACTCATAATTGTTGTTCTCACAGAACTCCTTAATCTTTAGCTTTTGTCGAGATAAGTCTTGTTTTGTAGTAGAAACTCGTGCGTATCCTATAATTTTTATCATAATGTAATATATTGATTATGAAGCAAATATAGGTATAAAATTTCACTTGGGCAAGTTTATTTAGTTAAGTGAATATTCTTGTCAAATACCGGCGAATCGTATCGGCTTTGTCGGGAATGGCGGTCCATTCTCGCTGATGCAGTTGAAAGTGATTCAAGAGGTGATTACTTTGATTATATTTACTGTTTTTACCACTGTTTTCTTTAAGGGAGAAACATTGCACTGGAACCATCTGGCAGCATTTGTTTGCCTGATTGCAGCTGTTTATTTTGTGTTTATGAAATAATTGTTTCAGCCACTCTGAAACAGAGGCTTCGTTTGGCTTCAACAGAGGTGCTGTTTTATATAAACGGAGGCTCTATTCGTATGAAATGGAGCCTCCGTTTATATGCTTATTTGCAAAGCATTTTTCTATTTGGCATCAGGCATATATCGTTTCATACCATCCGTATAGTAAGTCTTAAACTCTCCATTCTCGCCGCTATATATAAAGTAGGCATCGATCATAGGATTTGCTTTACAGAATTTTTCGGCTTCTTCCAGTTCCATTACCATGAAAGAGGTAGCCAAAGCATCAGCCGTCATACAGTCTTCGGCAATCACAGTAGAAGATAGGATACTGTGCTGTACCGGATAACCTGTTCTGGGGTCGATGGTATGAGCATACTTTTTGCCATCCTTATAATAATAGTTGCGGTAGTTTCCCGAAGTAGCCATACCTAAATCTGTCAGGTTGAGTACTACTTGTATATCTTGCTTAACAGCTAATGAGTCGTCGTACGGCTTGTTTATTCCGATACGCCACAGATCTCCTGTCGCATTTTTACCTTTTACTACTACTTCACCACCTATATCTACCATATAGTTTTTGATTCCTTTCCGATCGAGTAGACGGGCTATTACATCTACCGAATAGCCTTTTGCAACCGCACTGCAACTTAACATTACACGCGGATCTTGCTTGACTACCTTTCCGTTTTCCAGCTTCACTTTTTCGTAACCGGTAATCTGTAGCAGGCTGTCTATCATCAATGAATCAGGGAAGGCGCCTTTCTTAAAGCCAAATCCCCAGGCATTGGCAAGAGGGGCTATCGTTATGTCAAAAGCTCCTTTTGTTTCACGGGAGATTTCCATAGAACGGTTGAAGCAAGTTTGGAAAAAGCTGTCTGTCACCAACTCTTCGTTGCGATTGACGCGACTAATGACCGAACTGTCATTGAACGGTGAGAGAGACTGGTCGAAACGTTTTAATTCCGCTTCAATCTCCGGTTTCAGATCAGCGTCATGTTGATACGCGATCTTGTATACTGTCCCAAACACAAAACCACTGGCGGTATTAAACTCTGCTTTTTGGTTACGTCTGGCTAATATCCAGATCGTTGCCAAGATGAGGAAGGCCAGCCAAAGGAAACTCTTTTTTGTTTTCATACGTTTTTCTGTTTTTTTTATTAGAGGAACCAATGCTTATTATTGTAAGAATAGATGTTCTATCAATATTTTTAATCCGATAGCGACTAGAATGATGCCGCCCCATAATTCCGCCTTTAATTTCCGTGCACATCCACAACCACATTTGATACCGAAGTAAAGGCCAATGAGCGACATGACGAATGATACGAATCCGATGATAAGGATAGGAGAGAGGATTTCGGTATAGTTGTTGATTCCGAGCAGGGCAAAGGAGATGCCTATTGCCAGTGCATCGATACTTGTCGCTATCGCCATTGTGAATACGACTTTCGGACTTGCGGGGTTAAATGTCTGACGGCAGTCCTCGTCTTTAAAAGATTCAAGAATCATACGTCCGCCCAAGAAGGCAAGGATAGCGAAGGCGATCCAGTGGTCTACACTTTCTATCAGGTGGCTGAAAGTCTTTGCAAACATCCATCCAATGAATGGCATCAGAGCCTGAAAAAGTCCGAACGCCAAAGCCATGACCAGCATCGGTCTCCATTGAGTACGTTTCAAAATAATACCGCTTGCAATTGAAACAGCGAAACAATCCATCGCTAAGCCTATTGCAAGCAGCCAAATCTCTAGTCCTGTCATTATTCTTTAAAGAGGTAATTTGTAAATGAGGGAATAGGTAATTCCCATGTTATTTGATTTAAATTTTCCGTAGCCGGGCACATACCAAGGGTTGGCGTATTCATTGGTCGAAGCATTTGTCTTATATTTCATGCGTACAGACCAGCCCATATTGAAATTCTTGTAAATGCGTACTTTGACACCTACCACTAATTCAAACCACTGCATAGACCCTTTCATCCCTAAATGACTGAAAGGGACGCTTCCTCCCCAGTAGTCGTCTTCCAGACTCGGATTTCCGATACTTCCTCCCCAAATCGGATCGTCAACCGGCAGGGTCGATACATCATACTTGAATGAACTGAACGCATAGCGGAGACCTACATATAGATAGCTGTTTTTCTCCTTTTTCTTTGCCATCGTATTATAGTCTACACCAATCCGGAAGAATGGGGCGGTCTTACTTTTGTAGTGTATTCCCGTTTCATTCCATGTATCTGTTCCTCCCATACCAAACTCGATGGTCGGGATAAACTTGTTTTTAAGGTTGACGCCTATGCTGACTTCGGAACTCATGAAGTCGCCACCTAGCATTTTACTTCCGATGCCGTATATGTCCACACCGACATACGTCCCATTATAAAACGGGATGGTATCGACTACAGCCTCTTTCTTCTTCTGGTCTCTTTTTTGTACGGGAGTCGGTCGTTGTTGTTGAGCAATTGTCGGGATTCCAATACAAAAGAGGAGTAGCACACTACTCAATCGTAGGAGGCGTGCGGTCGCGATATCTATAGAATATTTGTAAATTCTCAATTTCATTTGTATTGGCTTCTTTATTTTGTATATGTAGAGAATCTATTCTTTCCGAACTATTTTTGGTATTTCCAAATTTGGTACTGAGAATGTTCTGCTTCATCATATATCCGCATTCCATTGATTGAAAATACGGTGTGTTTTTTTGTATAATATATAATGTATCAACATCTTTTTTGTTAGTAGGACTATTCGGATTGTACCAGAGTATAAATACAGTAGTATCGCTGGTATAGCGTAACGGTAACATCAGCGTATGTACTTTTTTCTGGTTGTTGAGAATGATTGAGTCTGTTCCCAATGCTGTAATTGTTAATGAGTCCAGTGTGTCATTTACCCTGAGATCGGTTATCTCGTCAATTGTGTACAATGTGCAGTACATCATGGGGCGTCCCGCCAGCGAGCAATCATTTTCGTCCGAACACGAACTGCCGATGCTTATACCTGCACCAACAATTACTACTATTAAAAAGATACGAATTAAATTCTTCATAATCGGTTATTGGGCGTGAATTAAATTTTCTTTTCTATCTGATAATTGTTCCGTTCGGGGGCATTACGTGAGATCAGTTCTCCCAGGAATCCGGCAAGGAATAACTGTGTACCGATAATCATCGCTGTGAGCGATAGATAGAAATAAGGAGAATCGGTTACAAGCCGGTAGGGGAGACCGTTGTACATTGCGTGCAGTTTGCTGACACCTACCATGATAACGGAGATCATTCCGATAAAGAACATAAGCGATCCTAATAATCCGAAGAAATGCATCGGCTTCACTCCGAATTTAGACAGGAACCAAAGAGAAATCAAATCCAGATATCCGTTGAAGAAACGGTTGAATCCGAATTTGGTAAAGCCATATTTACGTGCCTGGTGGTGTACTACCTTTTCACCTATCTTCTGGAATCCGGCATTCTTTGCAAGGTAGGGGATATAGCGGTGCATTTCGCCATATACTTCGATGTTTTTCACGACATCTTTGCGATAGGCTTTCAGACCGCAGTTGAAGTCGTGCAGGTTTGGAATACCTGATACTTTACGTGCGGTAGCATTGAATAACTTTGTCGGCAGTGTCTTTGATAGCGGATCATATCTTTTTTGCTTCCATCCGGACACCAGATCGTATCCGTCTTCCGTAATCATCCGGTATAACTCCGGTATTTCGTCCGGGCTGTCCTGTAAGTCGGCATCCATTGTGATCACCACATCTCCTTGTGCTTCTGCAAATCCGCAGTAGAGTGCGGGTGATTTACCGTAATTGCGGCGGAACTTGATGCCTTTTACGCAGTCCGATTGGGCCTTGAGTTTTTCTATTACCTCCCATGAACGGTCTGTACTTCCGTCGTTAACGAAAATCACTTCGAATGAGAATCCGTTGGCTTTCATTACCCGTTCTATCCAAGCGTAGAGTTCGGGCAGTGACTCTTCTTCATTGAATAATGGGACTACAACTGATATATTCATTTTTAATAATTATGAATTACGAATTATGATTGGGCCGGGGTATTGTTTTCCGGTCGTGCTTTCTTCATTACCATCAATCCGGTAGGAATGGCCAGTAAACTTCCCCAGAATACATCCCATGACAGGAGTTGCATGGTAATATTGATGGAAGTAAGTGAACGGGCAGTATCTATCGTTTCTTTTATTATCTCTTGATTTTCCATCAAAGCGGGTGTTTTAGTCATCAGTTCGTCCCATAACTGGATATAGGAGTTGATGATAAAGCCGTGGTCAATGAACTGGAAATAGGCGTAGTGTGCAACGGCTACCAGCAGGGAAGCAAACATATACATGAATATGGTAAAGAGAACCGCATGAGAGAATTGGATACTTCCTCCACATATTTTGTCACGATACATCTTCACGTAGTGATAACCAATGAACGGCACTGCCAACGTCAGGATTACAAATAATAGTGAAAGGAAAGGGATGTGAAATCCCAACGGAAATAAAATGAACTTCAATATCCAATAGATTCCCATATACGTGCCAAAGTGCATGGCATATTTCTGTAAATAGCTTCTGTTCTCTGTCATCTTCGTTAATAAATTGCGCACAAAGGTACAAATAATATCGGTTGGTAAAGGGAATATGGTTGTTAAAGTTAATAAAGCAGTAAAAGTTGGCACTCGAATATTTTTTTTGATTTTTAATTGCTTGAAACGTAGAGTATTACTTCCTTTTATGCAAAAAAGTTACCTACAGCTATTGCAGAATCCATAAAAATGCCTACCTTTGCAACCGCAAAACGGGTAAGTCCTATACGGCCAGCTCCCTTCGAATCCTCCAGGGCTTGATCGCAGCAAAGGTAGTTGGTTGTAGCGGCGCGATATAGTAAGCTTACCCACCCGCCTCTTTAGCTCAGTTGGCCAGAGCACGTGATTTGTAATCTCGGGGTCGTTGGTTCGAATCCGACAAGAGGCTCAGAAAGAAAAAAGCATTCAGGTATTTTACTTGGATGCTTTTTCTTTTATATCCTGTGTCGCTCCGGTTTAGCTTTTGATTATTAGCCGGTTATTCAGTATCAGGTTGAAGATACTGTCTCTGAAGGTCCGGGCTACTGGTATTTTGTAAGAGGAGAGGGTCAGCTGATTGCCGTCAATAGCAGTAACCTTTTCAAGATTCACAATATATGAGCGGTGAGTCTGTTGAAAAACATCCTTCGGCAATGAATCATTGAGTTGTTTCAGAGTAGTATACACTACTTCCTTGCATGAGACTGTCTGAATGACAACATAGTTTTCCATGCTTTCAATGTAGAGAATATCCTTGAACAGAATCTTTTTTAATAGTTTGTTGCTCTTCACAAATATATAATCATTCTTTTCTTTTTGCTCCGTTTGTAACAAATCGTAGATTTTGTTGACAGATTTGATAAAACGATCGAAAGATACAGGTTTTAAAAGATAATCCACTACATTAAACTCATATCCTTTTAGGGCGTATTGTTCATAAGCTGATACAATAATAACTTTGGGCGGATTTGTTAGATTAGACAACAGTTCTATACCTGTCATTTCGGGCATTTCGATATCAAGAAACAGAAGGTCTATTTCTTGGGTCTTCAGTATTGTATTTAGTTGGACGGCATCTTCACACTCTCCGGTCAAGGTGAGGAAATCTACTTTTTCGATATACCCTCGCAAGCCTTTTCTTGCTATAGGTTCATCATCTGTAATGATACATTTTATTTTCATATCAATCAGTGTTTATGGTTAATTTAGCGATAAACATATGGTCTGTTTGTTTGAAGTCTAAGCTGTATTTTTCAGGATACAGAAGGTCAAGCCGGCGTTTTAAATTCTCAATGCCTATCCCTTTCTCTTTTTTGTTGGCAGTAGATGGGGAGGAGGATATTGAATTTTTTATCTCAGACTGAATCTGGTTTCCGTCAACTTTGATTTCCAGTTTTATTTTGTAATCTCCTCTTACGTATTTGAAAGCATTCTCGATCAGTGGCTGAAGTAATAAAGGATGTATTTTTTGCTCTTTTAGTTGCGGGTCGAAATATAAATCCAACATAAGCCTTTCGCTCATCCGCAATTGCTGAAAGGCAATATATGATCTCAGGTAATTTATTTCCTGTTCCATCGTCACTTCCTTTTCTATATCATAAAGCTGATATCGCAACAGGTCGGAGAGCTGCTCGATACTTTGTTTGGCTACTTTGTTATTCTCATCCACTTGAAAATAGATGGTATTTAAAGCATTGAACAGGAAATGCGGATGATATTGGGATTTCAGAAATTTAAGTTCGGTCTCCAGTTGGTCGACTTTTACTTTTTCTAATTGAAGGCTTTGCTCGATAAGACTCTTGAATAAAATTCTATTGCGTATCATTATATAATATAGAAACGCCAGGAGAGCTCCTGTCACATTGATCAATGCCGATTCGCCCCATTTGAAAGTCCCGGCCATCGTTATGCAAAACATAATGAATGTATGCATGATATTTAGGAAGACGAAGTTTATCAGAAACACCCATACGTATTCTTTCCAGTTTGCTTTCTTCTCATCTTTGCTTTTGTCGATAAAGAAGCGGGCTACCCGCTTAAAAATATAGTTTAAAAGATAGAAGTAAGCAACAGTGATGCCCAATGCCTGTAAACGTGCTTTTACGGCAAAAGTATCCAGTTCCCATATTCGCTCATTATAAGCGATATCTACAATAATAAATACGCACAAGGAAAGTGGCAGTATTATAAATAGGGTGTTAATCCATTCGTACTTTAAGTTCATTAGTTGCTATTTTAATCTTTGATACTACAAACCTATCCGTTTACTTTCTTCTATTCTGTTTTCATTCTGAGATTTCTTAATCTCTTTGCCTCGATTGAAACGATAACTGAGCGATATGCCTATCATTCTGCTGTCGTTTTTTTCCTGAGACGCGTAATACAGATAGTTAGTCTCCATACTTACATGGGGGCGGTTCGAATGAAATATATCATGTGCGTAAATATACAAACTAAATTTGTTATTGCACAGGTTTTTGCGGACTCCGAGAGATATTGTCCATAAAGGTTTCACTCTGGTCTGTCCTTCAATCATTTCTCCACTATAAAATCCGAGGGCTTCCGCATCCCAGCCGTATGGTAATGTAAATTGATTGCTGATATGTAGCATGGGTGTTGTCACTTCATTTTTTAGTGTTTTCCCAAGTGTTGCCCAACTGAATTTCTTATAAGTTAAAGATCCGTTTATATGGGATGTCCACCATTGGAATGGTTTTAGGTTATTCAAGCCGGCTCTTACTCCGAATGAGTTATTGCCTGATAAATTTTGCGGCATTAGTAAGACACGGTTATTATCTTCGACTAAAAAACTTAACGAGATAGGATCACTCCTGTGAGAGTAGAATACATTGAATGAATATCGTTTTTTGAGTAGCCATGAGATTTCTATATTATCTATTAGTTCTGGTCTTAATTCGGTATTTCCTTGTTCATATAAAAACTGGTCTCTGACCTCAACGAAAGGATTCATATTTCTGTAATTGGGGCGGACGATGCGACGGCTGTATGCCATAGACAAATTATGATTTTCGGAAAGCTGATATTGAACCATCAAAGTAGGGAAGAGGTGTACATAGCTTTGGTTGAATACCGAGTCCTGAACGGCTGAATTATAATTGCTTTTTGTATATGTACTTTCTAATCGTAAGCCTATTTCTGTTGAAAATCTGGCAGACCATTTAGCGTTTAGCTGAAGATACCCTGCGTAGATATTCTCATGATAAGCAAAACTACTGCTGAGATCACTGTCTTCTCTCCAATCACCGGCAATCAGGTTTTTGTATAAGGCATCACTGCTTATATGTACGAAAACCGATTTGAGCCCGGTGGTTATTCCGAACTTGTCAGAGATATCATAGCTCAAATTAGTTTGTCCGCTGTATATTTTAATCTCCCCATTGGTTATACCGGACAATGTGTCTCCTTTTACCGGATGAATACCTGTCTGAAAAAAGGATTTCAGCAGATGGTTATCCTCTTGATTAAAAAGCTGATAATCAAAAGAAGCATCCCATTTTCCTGTTTTCGCAAATTTGTATATCATGTTCGCTCCCCCTATGATATTGGTGTAGCTATAGTCCGGTGTGCTTAACGCTGTTAAGGTTGAGTCGCTTTGAGTCTTGTCGTTATTAAAAAAGTCAGATACAGTCACTTCTTGTTTGTTCCTATTGAGCCAGCTTGATGAGAAGTATGTTCCGATGGCTATCTTCTCCGACAAGTCATAATCGACCCCTGTTTTGATATAATGCCCTTTGTATTGCCGGTTTATATCACTATCAAAATCTTTTCTCAGTTCAAGAGGTTTTAAAGTCATCGGATCCAGGTAATGACCGGAAACCGATAGTTCTATAAAATCTTTTCCCCAATAATAAGAATAGTCGGCATACATATTCAATTTATTGTGGTGAAAGTTCAGAGTCAGGTTTTCATTCCCTTTAGTATGTTTTCCTTGTTCCAGACCGGAGGAAGCTGTAAGGCTTATACCTTGTTCTTTGATTTTCTTTTTTTGAATGTTAATGATGCCCGAACTGCCTGAAGCATCGTGTTTTGATGATGGCTGGGATATCAGTTCTATATTTTCAATAGAACTGGCAGGGATGGAGCGCAGGTAATTGATGAGGTTCTCTCCCGATAAATAGGTCACTTTATCATCCATTAAAACATTCGCCCCTGATTTGCCATTAAGAATAATTGTTCCGTCATTCTGAACGATTACTCCCGGTAGTTTTCTCAGTGCATCCAGTATATTACCGTCCGTACTCAATAGGGCAGATGATAAGTTGACTGTCATCTTTCCCGGTTCGGCCTTGATTGGAGGGCGCTTGCCGATTATATTTACAGTAGACAATATATAAGAATCTTCTTCCAGTGTAATGTCACCCAATTCCAGATTCATGCTTTCCTTGATCTGCAGGGGGATATTTGCTTTCTTATATCCGATCATTGACAAGGAAAGAAAGTAATTGCCCGATTTGACATTTATCATTTTAAATCGTCCGTCCAAGTCGGAGGTCGTCCCTGTTATATAGGTAGAGTCCATACCGTTTGATAACAATATTGTCGCGCCGACTATGGGTGAACTGTCGTTATTGGTTATTTTACCCGATATGACTGACTGTGCGGATATGCTGATTGTCTGAATCAGCAGCATAAGCAGGAAATAGATTTTAAGAGTCTTCATCATTTAAATAGTTTAATTGATTTCTGACCTCAAAATTACCCTGATGGTTTCGCGTACTCAAATTAATCTGATGAATGGAATGATTTACTTGATGAAACGAAAAGGCTTATCTGCTATACAGTATGATTATCAATCATCCGGTTGAGGACTGCTGCAAGAGTCTGAAAACGACGATGCTATTTGTTACTGCTTTTATGATCTCCTCCTGTATAATTTGATGAAAATTCCTAAGACAAACAGCATCATGAATAAAGTAATCCCGAATGCCCAGTAATTAATGACCCGTGACTCTGCGGTAAGTATATAATCACCAGCGAGAAGCCGGAAGCCGTCTATTTTCCAAATGACTACATTATCTTTCAGAACTTTGGCGTTAGAGGTGAGCAGTCTGCCCGGCAGTGTCAACTCAAATTGTATAGCATGATAGAAGACTTCGGCGATGTTGATTTTCTCTTCGCACAGGGCATCCATCATTTCTTTATTTGTTTTATAAAGGTCCGAAAAGTATTTCGTACTGCAAGCTTTATCAAACATACCGCAGACCTCCTCGATATCAGCGTCTCCCATACTGTCGCCTTTTTCTGACGAATGTTTCTTGTAGACAGAATCTTTCAATTCCTCCAGACACTGCAGGCAAGCGGTATCTCCTTGTAAAGAAGTGAAGTGGCGGATGACTTCCCAATTGATCTCATAGACATTGCGGTTATACCATTCTCCGAATTTAGCTTCGAGTTTATCCAGTTTATCATTCATTTCGATGCCGTTCATGCCTCTGAAGGCATCATCGTTTCCATGAAGCCAAATCATTTGCTCTTCCTTATTCAGATAATTGTCAAGAGGTACAGGACCTTTGTCCTGAAGTTCTTTGTAAGTGGCGGTATATATATAATAGGTATAGAACCATCTGAAACTCTTCTTTACCCGTTCCATAGGTATAGCCATGGCACTCAGATGCTCTTTACCTTTGTCAACAGTGAAGTATTCTCCATCTACTCCGGAGAGTTTTTGGCAGGCTTTTACATTCAGCTTTTCTTCTTCGCCCCAGAAGTTGAATTTAATTGTAGAGTCTAGATTTACTAATTGCCAGTTGGCATTCGGTTGAAACAGAAATGGATTATGTGTCTTATCTCCTGCGATGAAAGCGGAATCACCTTGTGCATAGATTTCTCTGTACATACTTCCGTCCCTTTCAACCCGTGAAGTCATCCGATAATAGGTGCTGCAAGAAGTCATGCTAAGTAACAGTAGCATGGTTATTAAGAAATAGTTGGTTTTCATATTCTGTCTATTTTAATCGTTTTTTTTTGATGACTTGTAAGATTTGCATCTTCCGGGATTTCCGGTGTTGCGTATATTGAGAGGATAGATAAGTGTTCTTTTCCAGCAGTCGCATTTCTTCCCAGTTGTCAGGTAATGGAATGCTGTTTGACCAGTTATCATATTCATTTTGCATTTCTGTCCGGTGAGGGACAGAAGTGAAGCAAGTGTCATTGATGAATAGCAGGAGTAATAATGAGGCGGCAATGCCGGATGCCCATGCTCCTATGAGAAACTTTCTCCGTTTCCTTTCCGGTGAGATCCCGGATATTCTGTTGAGGATGGTAGCGGTCAGTTCCTCCGGATTCTCCAATATCGGCTGGTTACTTTTGACTTCGGTCAGCCATTTTTCATACTGTTTATCTTCTTGTTTCATAAGTCGGGATCTATTTGATTCATTTTATTACGTATGTTCTTTCTGGCAAGGTACAAGGTACTTTTTATCTTTTCGGGCGATAATCCTGTGATAATCTGTACTTCTGCTACCTCCAACTCTTCGACATCCCGAAGCGTGAAAACGAGTTTCTGCTGGGGAGGCAGTTCGTTGGTATATCGCAATATCAGTTCTTTCAACTGCTTGTTGGAAAGAGATATCTCAATATGATCGTCAGAAGGAATATTTACCGAATCGGAAAAGGCGGATTCATTATCCAGCGGAGAATGGCGTAACGAACGCAAACGGTCGTAACAGGTGTTACAGGTGATTTTGTAAAGCCAGGTTGACAGGCGGTTTTCCTGATTGTACGTTTTCAGGGATAACCATACTTTTACAAATGTTTCTTGTGTTATGTCTCTGGCTTCCTCTTCATCACAAAGTAAACGGAAAGCTAGTCGGAATACCAGTGGCTGGAATTCTGAAACCAGTAGGGCGAAGGCCCTTTTGTCGTCCTGCTGACTTCGGCTGACCAGTTCCTGTATTTTTTCCTGATTCATCATTATTTATTCCTGTTTACTATATGATACGTAGCAAAATGCTTCAGGTCGTTTGTAAGTCATCAAATATATAAAAAAATCCCCGGACAACACATTGCCCGGGGGAAAGATATCTGAAAAGAGAATAAAGATTATTTGATTCTCTTATATCCGTATACAGCCAAGTCACCGAGTTCTTCTTCGATGCGGAGCAGTTGGTTATATTTAGCCATACGGTCCGAACGGCTTAATGAACCGGTCTTGATCTGTCCGCTGTTGGTAGCTACTGCGATGTCTGCAATCGTTGCGTCTTCCGTTTCGCCGGAGCGGTGGGAAGTGACAGTCGTATAGCCATGACGGTGAGCCATTTCGATAGCGTTCAGAGTTTCGGTCAGCGAACCGATTTGGTTTACTTTGATCAGGATAGAGTTTGCACATCCCTTCTCGATACCCATTGCGAGGAAGTCAACGTTCGTAACGAACAGGTCATCACCTACCAACTGGCAGCGGTCGCCGATACGTTCAGTCAGTTTCTTCCAGCCTTCCCAGTCGTTTTCGCTCATACCGTCTTCGATGGAGTCGATTGGGAATTTGTTGATCAGTTCTTCCAGGTAGTCGATCTGTTCTTCGGCGGTACGTTTCTTGCCTTTGGCACCTTCAAACTTGGTATAGTCGTAGATACCGTCATGGTAGAATTCGGAAGAAGCGCAGTCCATACCGATCATTACGTCTTTACCTGGTTCGTATCCGGCAGCTTTGATGGCTGCGATGATAGAGTTCAGAGCATCTTCCGTACCTTCGAGGTTAGGAGCGAAACCACCTTCGTCGCCTACGGCAGTGCTGAGGCCACGATCTTTCAGTACTTTCTTCAAAGCGTGGAATACTTCGGCGCCCATTCTCAAACCTTCTCTGAATGAGGGTGCACCTACCGGACGAATCATGAATTCCTGGAATGCGATAGGAGCGTCACTGTGTGAACCGCCATTGATGATATTCATCATCGGTACAGGCATTACGTATGTATTTGTTCCGCCGATATAGCGATAGAGAGGGAGATCAAGATAGCTGGCTGCTGCTTTGGCTACAGCGAGAGATACGCCAAGAATAGCGTTAGCACCTAGATTGGACTTGGTTTTAGTACCGTCGAGTGCCAACATTGCGTAGTCGATTCCTCTTTGGTTGAGAGAAGACATACCGATCAGTTTCGGAGCAATGATCTTGTTTACATTGTCCACCGCCTTTTGTACGCCTTTGCCACCGTAACGTTGCTTGTCACCATCACGAAGTTCGAGTGCTTCATGTTCACCTGTGGAAGCACCTGACGGAACAGACGCACGTCCCATGATACCTGATTCCAATACTACGTCAACTTCTACTGTGGGGTTACCTCTTGAATCGAGAATTTCTCGAGCTACAATTTTTTCTATTTTCATCGTTTCTATTGTTTTGAATAATATTTTTGCAAAAGTACGGACTTGACAGAGAGTGGAAAATCACTATAAATAGGTATTCTTTCGAATCATACTCCCTAGATGTGATTAGTCCGGTCTTATTAAATAACAATGTGACGATGCTTTTTGTTTGAATGCGGATGGATGAAATTGGTAGAATTCTAGTCTTCGATAATAACTCCCAACAGCGGAAGCAAGTCCATGGCCTGCAAGGAAGTAATGACAGCTCCTTTCAGGTCGCTGATATTAAGTGTTATTCCGCCGATGCGCGAAGTACGCAGGTCGATTCCACGGAGCGGAGCATGAGAAAAGTCAGCTTCTACCAAATCACAACTGTCGAAGGCGACGGAAGAGAAACGGCAGTCATTGAAACTTCCGTTCCGGAAATGGCAGTGCGAGAAGCGTACCTGATTCATTTTGCTCATCGCCAGATTGATGTAAGAGGCATTACAGTCATGCAATAAAACATGATTCATGGTCGTCTCTGAAAGGTTGGTTCCTAGTAATTTGCAGGCAATGAACTCTACCCGGTAAAGGGAGCTTTCTGCAAAAGATATATTGGACAGGTCGCAGTTCTCAAACCGTATATCTGCCAGCTGAGAAGAACGGAATTTACATTCGCTGAATGTCTGATTCCGGAAAGTGCAGTTCTTGAAACTCTTGTAAGACTTGCTGATTCCCTCTTCTCTTCCTTTGCTGAATATGAGATTTGAGACGGTTTCCTCTTTTTCGAGCAGTTCTTGCAAGGTGCTTGTACTGACTTCCTGTTCCTCCATCATGGGAGGAGCCACACGGACGGGCTTGGCTGCATTTCTTTTGATCATATGATGTAGATATGTTATGTTTATTGTTTTACAAGTGAATATCCCAAGTACAGCATAATGAATCCTACAAACAAGCTGAGGCCTACATAGAGTGAGAGGTAGAAGAAATTATCGTCTTTGATTAACTGAAAGTTCTCATTCATGAAGGTTGAAAAGGTGGTGAATCCTCCACAGAATCCTACGGTGAGAAACATTCTCAGATTGGGGTTCATCAGATTTCCCCGTTCGAAGAGTCCGTAAAACAGGCCGATGGCGAAACAACCGAGTACATTGACCAGAAGTGTTCCCAAAGGGAAGGAAGGTGTCAAGAAATTCTGAACGTAACGCGAGATGAGATAACGCAGAACGCCTCCGGTAAAACTTCCCATACCGATAAAGAGTAAAGTCTTGAGCATAAGCTGACAATTTAAGAGTTATACATTCAAATTGTAGGGATCATCAGCTCCAAAGGGCGGTTAAAGGCTAATCCCATAGCCGGTGCAAAGATAGAAAAAAGATAAAACTATTTGCAGAAGGCTTCAAAATCTTTTTCAAATTGTTTGAACCCTCCGGTGTAAACCTTATCTATCCGTTCGGAAACAATGGATGAGTCATCTTTGTTTTGAAAGGAGAGTACAAAATCACGTAATATCTGCCGGGGAACTTTCTCGATCCAGAAAGTGACGAGTGCATGAGAGAGGATATAGGCGTATTGTTCGTCGGTTCTTTGCTGCTTCATAAATTCCTTTTGGCGGCTGTTGATAAAGGTGAGCAGATCAATGTCCCCCAACATATATATAGTGCGGATTCTTCCTTTTTCGTAATCGGTAAACGTGTGCTGAAGTCCTTTTTTATTAACTTTACAATGCTCAAAATATTCGGCAAGTCCCTCGTTGAACCATATCGGAGGACGTCCTGCCGTGATTTGCAAGGTGAGGTGATGGCTCAGTTCGTGATAGATGACGCCCAGACCTTGTTGGTATTCTTTTTCTCTGCTTAATATGATGGCCTTTTGTAATCTGGATATATACATTCCGTTTGTACTTTTGGGAGGATGTATATTGAATTTGTTCAGATAGACCAGCGCATCTTCCCTTTTGTTGAATACAGTCAATTGAAGATTAAGCGTATCGGGAAGTCCGAATTGTGCATAAAATTCGACTTCATATTGGAGGGTCTGTTCAATCTTCCGGCGTTCTTTGTCCGTAAGCGGGTCGCCTTCATAAGAGATTCTTACAGTCTGCGCATGGAGCAGGTCGCAAAGGCAGATGAAACAGAGGATAAGATAAAATATACGCATATTGTTTCCCTTTATTTTGAGTATTTCTGCTTCTGAAATTTCTTTTTTTCACGTTTGCTCATTTCGAGCATAATCAGTTCATCATCTGTGGCAGATTTATA
This sequence comes from Bacteroides sp. B1-V-101, assembly GCF_023656585.1. Taxonomy (NCBI): domain Bacteria; kingdom Pseudomonadati; phylum Bacteroidota; class Bacteroidia; order Bacteroidales; family Bacteroidaceae; genus Bacteroides; species Bacteroides sp. B1-V-101. The sequence continues at coordinate 66,956 of NZ_JAMOKH010000035.1, forward strand.
GGCTGTTTTCTCCTCCAGTTTTACATCCCCCTTGTCCGTGCGGAATACAGGAGTAAAGTGAGAATATGGATAACCTAAGAAGCCGTTTGCATCGAATTTATTGTTATCAAGAAAAAAATAAGAGATGGATACTCCGAGTACTCCGGCTATCCCAATGGGTTGCCCGGTCATGACTTCTTCACCCGTCTGGATGAAGTTTTGACGCATCATAAGGTAAGCGGCAAAGGTATGGTCGGGGTGGTATATCAACAATTGCTGTGGCAGCACTGTCGCACAGGCGACTCCTCTGCGGGTTGCATAGACGGTGTCTCCTTCCTGAATTTGGAATATCATAGTTTTGGCAGATTCCTGAGGAGCGATCTGCCATTGTGTTTCTTCGCCGGTCTTTACAGGAAGTGCATAAGGAGTACTGATCTGAAAGTCTTTGGGGAATTGACCGCGGAAGAACATATACCTGCTTGAAGTCTTGAAAGAATTGCTGGCATTGGAGCCTTTCTCTATTCTGAATACCGTGTTCTTTCCGGGGTTCAAATTGTATGAACGATCATTTTCGCGGAAAAGGTAGTAACTGCACAGGTCTCCGTTGTAATAGTTTAATTCTGTTCCTCCTTCCGGAGTTTGCTCCCATTTCGATTCAATAATGCGCGGAGGCATTTCCATTAATTTTCGCAGAGACTGTGCGGAGGCATAAACGGTAGATAATGTTGTAAGAAGTACCAATGTCGTATATCTGAAGTGCTGTGTCATAATAGTAATATTAGATTATGTGTTATAAAGTAAGATATTTTGCTTGCAAATTTATCAATTATATGCTAATATCATAGCATACTTTGAACTTTTTTGTCTCTGGTATTCAGATTAGATGTAAATTTTAGGATAATTCAATCCGAACCCATGCGGATATTGTATTTTGAACTATATTGTATTCCTTGTCATTGGGCGGTTGTTAGTGTTTTATCTGACTGTCTTTTCTATGATATCCTGCTTATATTTGTATCTTTTCTACCTTCAGGGAAAACGCATTATAAATCATGTAAAATAAGTTCCCATAAGAATTCATTATCCCACCCTGCTATTAATCTTTTTCTATTGATTGGTATCTCTCTTTTGTTGTTTCTCAATGTGGCCAAT